>NZ_JBHIMO010000030.1:0-6869 GCF_042194195.1 Bartonella sp. MR30HLJHH
TCAAGGAGAAATCACCACGGCTTTTCCAAACCTTATTGGGAAGCCGACCAATCTGCGCCAGATAGAGCAAGGGCTTGATCAAATCAATCGGCTTTTCTCACGCCAAGCCACCATTAATCTTGGTGCGGGGAGCAATTCGGGTGGTTCGATACTCGATGTTCATATTGAAAAACAGAAACCTTGGCTTATTACGCTTTCCAGCGATAATCTTGGCGCTAAAGCAACAGGAATTTATCAAACGCGCTTGAGCCTTTCTTTTGATGATCTGTTAGGGATCAATGATCAATGGTCGTTTAGCTATCAGCGTTCTATGGATGGTAGTCCGTATCATTTTTCTCACAAGCGCCCCAATAGTGATACTCTAACGGGATCATTTTCTCTTCCCTATGGCACTTGGACAACAGGTTTTGATGGGACGTGGAGCCAATATCATTCAAGTGTTAAGGGGATATTTTCCGATATTATGACTGCGGGTAAGTCTTTATCGCTGACGCCATGGATTTCACGGGTTATTGACCGTGATCAAGAGGGAAAGACCTGGCTTACGGGACGGTTGACATGGAAATATTCTGATAATTTTATTATGGGCAGTCGGGTTGATGTTTCCAGCCGTAAATTGGCTATTGCAACCTTTGAGCTTGATCATTCGCGCAAGTGGCTTGGAGGAGAATTAAGCGCGCATATAGGGTTTCATAAAGGTTTGGCAATTCTTGGCGCTTATGATGATAAAGAGCAAGAGAATGCAACAAAAAATTCACCCAAAGGGCAATTTTCCAAATTGTCTTTTTCTCTAGGCTACGTGCGTCCTTTTTCGCTTCACCAGTATAACTTTCGCTATAACACGCTGTTTTCAGGACAATTATCACCCGACACGTTGTTTAGTTCAGAGCAAATATCGCTTGGTGGCAGTTCCTCTGTGCGCGGAGTGCGTGAGGCGATTTATTACGGCAATAATGGGGCGTTTTGGCGCAATGAATTGTCGCTGTTGTTGCCAGGTTTTTCTTCGAACATGGGGCGTAATTTTATGAGCCAATTCTCCCCTTATATGGCGCTTGATCTGGGAGCCGTGGCCAATGATGTAAGCAAAAACAGCTTTGGCGGGAGCCTCGTTGGGGCAACTCTTGGTTTCCATGCAACCGGAGACATTACGGATGTTGATGTGTCTTATTCGAATATTTTAACCCAATCGACAGTGCGAGAAAAGGGAAATTCGACAGGGTTATTTCAAGTGCGGGCATTATTGAGATTTTAGAGCAAAGGGGCGGTAAAAATATCGCTGCGCTGTTTACATCCCTTTGGGTTGTTTTTTTAAGAGATAAAGAATTTTATGAGGAGCTGAAGATGCGGGGATTGAAAGATCAAAAGCATAGATTGGGATATGGATACAAGCGAGGGCAGCGCGTTCTTGGTGTTTTGCAGCGAGGGATCCATAAGGGGCTTTCACTTGTTTTAAGTTTTTGCTTAGCTTTTCAGCCTTTGTTGTTGCAAGCACAAGCGCTTGGAGCGCGAAGTCCTGTTGCACAAGAGAGCCAAGGGATTAAAGCAGCTGATGGGGTTGGCTCTGTTTTCCGCCCCACGGTGGGGAAAGCCGGCAATGATGTGCCGCTGATTGATATTGTTCGCCCCAATGGACAAGGTCTTTCTCATAACAAATATGACAGTTTCAATGTTGATACCCATGGCGTGATTTTGAACAATTCGACTGAGGAGGTTTCGCGTTCACAGCTTGGGGGATTGGTGCCAGGCAACGGCAATTTGCGTTATAGCGGTGCAGCAAAGGTTATTCTTAATGAAGTGGTGAGTGCCAATCGCTCGCGTCTTGAAGGCGTGAGCGAAGTACACGGGCATATGGCGGATGTTATTATCGCCAATCCCAATGGGATTACCTGTAACGGTTGTGGTTTTATTAATACACCAAGGGTGACTTTATCGACCGGACAACCGATTATTGGAGCCGATGGGGCTTTGAGTGGGTTGCGTGTTGAGGGTGGTGATATCACCATAGGCGCTCGTGGGGCTGATGGGAGTTCATTAGATATTTTTGATCTTGTTTCACGCAAGATCAGTGTCGGGGGTCCTATACAGGTCAAGGGGGATTTGGCTGTTATCGCTGGTCACAATCATTTTGATTATCACAAGCGCGAAGCAACTTCTCTAGGTTCTGATGGCAAAGAGCCAGAATTGGCGATTGATTCCAGTGAGTTTGGTGGAATGTATGCGGGGCAGATCCGCGTGATTGCCAATGATAAAGGCGCCGGCGTTAAAATGCGCGGAGACATGGTTGCCAATGCAGGCGCCATGAGATTGACAAGTGATGGCAAGCTGGTGATTGCCAAAGCACGCGCCAAAGGAGCGGTAAAAGCGCGTTCTCACCACGATAGTGTGCATGTAAAAGATTTGCTTTTTTCAGAAGAAGCGGTTGAATTGAAGGCTTTGAAACATGTTGAACTGGCTGAGCAAGCTCGCGTTGCGGCAAGCGGTGCTGTTGATGTGCACGCCGATGTGATCAAGCTCCAGTCTCATGCTCTTCTAGCAAGCGGTATTGGGAGTGATGGTCAACAGTCAGCGACGGGTTCTTTGCATTTACAGGCAGCAAAGCTTGAGGCGGGAAATGGGCGGATAGCCGCCGGTGCTCTTTTAGAGATCCAAGCAGCAACAATTGATCTAAGCCGCATGCAAGACAATGATCAAACAGGGGTTTCTTCCCTTGGCGATCTAACCATTGAAACCAATCAAATCACCGCTTTAAACAACCATATTGGTGCCAAGGGGAATATTGTCTTGAGCGCCGATGATGCGCTCACTGTAGGCGCTGGACATTATAGCGCCGGCGGCTCTCTTTTGGTGCAAGCGGCAGAGCTTACATCACGTGCGCGCTTAGTGGCAGAGCAAAAAATTGACCTTTATGCGCATCACGGTGCCCTGATCCAAGAAGGCACTGTGTTGTCCAATGGGGAGATAACGCTGGATGCCCATGGTGCTCTCAATCACACGGGTGATATTATCAGTATGCAGCAGGTTGCATTGACAGCGGGTGGCATGCTCACAACCTCTCAAGAGAGCACGATTTTAAGTTATGATGTGGTTTTAAGTGCTGATGCTTTAACCCAAGCAGGGACTGTGGAAGCCCAAGAGGGAGCATTAACCCTTCAAGTGCGTGATGGGGTCGCAAATAGTGGCACAATGCGCGGTGAGAGTGTCGATGCTCATATTGGTGCATTTACCAATCAAGGGACGTTTATTGCAACCGATGATTTGCATTTGATGGTAAGTGCACAAGAAGGCGCCGATCCGCAACAAGCCTTTCTGAAGAATACATCCGAAGGGGTTCTTCAAAGTGGCGGCGTTTTTGTTTTGATCGCAGGGCAATTAGACAATGCCGGTGTGCTTGGCTCTAGTGGTGAGAATGTTGTCCTCAATGTGGCAGGAAATGTCAGCAATAGCGGGCTGATTTACGCCAAAAAATCTATGGATCTATTCAGTGATGGTAATCTGACCAACACACAGGGCAGAATTATTGCTGAAGAGGCTCTCAGCATTGGTGGGCTGGAAGAGACACGTGCTGGTCATATAAGTAATGAGGCTGGTCTTCTCAGTGCTTTAGCCGGTGAGATGAAGATTGTTGCAACGTCTTTTGTCAATAAAAGCGCTGAAACGACAAATTCAGACCAACAAAACGCTACACATGATGAAGGTGCGCATGTTTTAGCGCGGGATGGTTTGCGCATTGATGTGGGCAGTTTTGAGAATGTTGATGGTCTCATTTCTACGCAAGGGGCAGTTAATATTGTTGCTGATAGTGTGATCCAAGCAGGGCACATAGAGATTGAGCGTGGTGACCTTCAACTGACCAGCCACGGTGATTTAAGCAATAGTGGTACGATAGAAAGCAATGATACCATTGCTTTGCATGCGCAAACAAATCTCAGCCAAACGGGGCGCATTGTTTCTAAAAAGCGGGTTGAGCTTTCCAGTGATGGCATATTGACAATGGGTGAGACAAGTGAGGTTGGCGCCTATGATGTAACGCTGAAGGCAGGCACTCTCGCCCAAGCTGGGCTTGTGGAAGCGCAAGGCGGAGTACTTACTCTCAACAGCCATGATGTTTTAAGTAATTCCGGTATCATGGTGGGCACTGTTGTTGATGCGAAGCTTGGGTCTTTAGCCAATTCCGGTCAGCTTTTAGCCAGTGACAGCTTTACGCTTATAGCAGAAAGCCATGATCCGTCATTGGGGCAAGTTGCTCTGGTTTTAAATGGTGAAGACGGTGTACTCAAAAGTGGTGGCGCTTTTGTTTTAACCGCAGATGTTTTGGACAATGCCGGCAGTATTGGTTCAAGTGGTGATGGGGTTGCGCTCAATGTGAGCGCAGATCTGAGTAATAGTGGGCTGATTTATGCCAAGAAATCTGCCATTTTTTCCTTAGATGGGGATTTTATCAATAAGTTTGCTGACGTTATTGCTGAAGACAATCTCATCATCCGTGGTTTAAGTGGAGAGCGGGCTGGTCATGTCATCAATAGTTCGGGGCTTTTAGAAGCCGTGTCAGGCGATATGACCTTCGATGTCTCAGCGCTTACCAACATGCGTGAAGGTGGGGTTGAAGTTAGCGATAAAGTGGTTGGTCATAGTTACGTGCAAGGAGAATGGGAAGAAATCCCAGGTGTTGATAAACACACAAAGATCAAGAAAAATATCGACACTACGATCATTCGTCAGCAGCCTCATTTTACCAATAATGCTGCACAGATTTTAGTAGGACGTCATCTGACAATTAATGCCGGTGATATCCGCAATAGCTATAGCTTGATTGCTGCCAATGGCAATATTGAGATGCATGGCGATACGCTGCTCAATGAGGGGCGTGATTTAATCGAAACAACTAAGGTTGTGACTGAAACACGCTACAGACATAAAGACTGTAATATGTGGACCAATCCAGGGTGTATAGCGCATGGTGCAGACGAATGGGACGGTCCTACTTTTACCCAAACACCCAAGCGTACCTATGATGCTGTTTACGGCACGATTGAAGCGGGTGGCACGCTTGATGCTAAGTTGACAGGCTATATTGATAATCATGCGGTGCGTGAGGGGGTTGAGCAAGTTGGCTTAAGCTCTGGCGATAAAGGTTTGGCTGGTGTTAAAAACACCGATTTTGATGGTTCAAAACCACTGATTAGTGATGATCGATTGGACGGCATTATCAATGGTTTGAAAGGACACAAAGGGCTTTTTGCACCGAGCATCCAAACACCCGCACCAGAATCCATACAGGTGCCAACGCAAGATGGGCTTAGCTCTGTCAAGACAGAGTTAGCTGGCAGCCAATCACCGGATGTGCCGTTTTTAGTTGAGACGCGACAGGACTTTATCAACCCAAGTAAATTTTTAGGATCGGACTATTACTTAAAAAAGATTGGCAATTATAAGCCTGAGCACGTGTTTAAAAGATTGGGCGATGCTTATTTTGAATATCGTCTGGTGGGTGAGCAAATCTTTGAGCTGACAGGCAATCGCACTCTTCTTGATGTTGAAGATCCCAATGCTCAAATGCAAAGGCTCTATGACAATGCTGTGGAGCAGCAAGGTCCCTTGGGGTTAGTGCTAGGCAAGCCCTTAACGCCTCAGCAGATTGCTGAGATCAAAAAGGATATGATCTGGCTTGAGACCCACCTTGTCGACGGACAAGAGGTCTTAGTGCCCCACGTTTATTTGGCACCAACCTCCTCTTCAGAACAAGGGATAAAAAACGCACAAGGATTGCAAGAAAATCTTGCCAGTGCACGTTTGAAAGGCAATGGGGTCACCTTGAATGCGGACCGTCTTACCAATAGCGGTGCTGTGGTAAGTGATGATGCACTGCACGTTTCGACTACGCAAACTTTGTTCAATAATGGTGGGTTTTTGCTTGGCAGCGGTGCTGTAGAGCTCACCAGTAACGGTCTTTTAGCCAATTCTTCCGGTGTTATTCATGGTGATACGGTTACCATGACGGGTGATACGATTGTCAATAGCACCGCTAAAATCCGTGACACGAATGCATATGGTTTTGGTGATCGAGCTGGGCAGAAGGGACAAATTCTCTCTGATCATGAATTAAACATCCAATCCCTTGGTGATCTTGGCGCAGAGGGTGGGGAATTCACCAGCGGCGGTCCGATGACGATGATTATCGGTGGTTCTGCCACGTTTAGTGCATTGGCGCTAGAAAGTGAACATGAGCAGACATTGGAAAAAGGGCATTATAACGCCCAAAGCAGAGAGCACCGTTTGAGTGAAGTTAACAGTGGGGATGATCTTAACGTTGTTACGAACGACGACCTCATCATGGATGGGGTTAAGGTAAAAGGAGAAGGTAATGGGAATCTCACCAGTGGTGGTGCTTTCACGCTGACTTCGGTGCAAGACGTTAACAGTTTTGACTTGGATCTTAGGGGCAAAGAAGGCGACAAATCGAAACAAAAGAATAAGTTTCGTCAACAATCAACTGAAGTTACCACAAACAAAAGCACGGTGGAGTTTAGCAAAGACCTCTCCATACACGCGCAAAATGGGGATCTCACACTTGGTGCGGCAGGGCTATCAAGTGGTGGCGAGACGCATTTGACATCAGATAATGGGAAGATCAAGTTTCTCACCAACAAGGATCAAGATTTTAAGGATGTTTATCAGCGTAATGAAAACCTTGTGTGGTGGAGTGAGGGTGACGAAGGTTACTTGAAGGAGACCATCGAGCATGTCACCATAGATGCTAAGGGTGGCATGAAGCTTGATGCAGGCAATGGCTTTGTTGTTGAATATGAGGCAACCGGTGATTTAGACAAATCCCTTGAACAATTGTCACACTCTCCAGGCATGGCATGGAT
>NZ_JBHIMO010000031.1:0-5956 GCF_042194195.1 Bartonella sp. MR30HLJHH
ACAGGAAGGAATTGTGAAATGGGGAGCAAGACACCAGCAACAACAGAACAAAAGCAGGTACAGACAAGCGCCCCTCCTGCTTGGATGGAGAATGTATTTAAGCGTGGGGGTAGGGATGCGTATCAAATGTATGACACAGGGATTGGGGGTAATGTTTATGGGGGACCGCGTGTAGCACCGTTAAGTGCTCAAACCACCCAAGCCATAGGTGGTCTTGGGAGTGTACCATTGCACTATCAAAATCGCTCTTTGATGAATACAATCTATAATCCAACGTCGGCAGCCATGAATCTTAGACATATGGCTTCTGGTGGTACGGTTGGACAGAATCCGTCTTTTAATGCCGCCCTTCAAAATAGCTTAGACCGTGTAAGAGATACGATTAACAGTTCTTTTGCAGGTGCGGGTCGTTATGGGTCCGGTGCACATGCAGGTGTATTGGCAAATGAACTTGGTGCTTTGTCCACAAGTGCTACAGCAGACCAGTATAATCGTGATGCGGATCGCATGATGCAAGCCAATGCCATGATAGACCAAGCCAATCAAAATCAGTTGGGAGCCTCAAATAACTTTTTACAGGGTTATGGCAATGCCTATTCCAATGCCATACAGGGGGGAGGTGTGCTTGATAATTACAATCAGAGAGTTGTTGATGCCAATCGAGAACGTTGGCTGGAGCAAGACAATAGCGGCTGGAATAAGTTGAATATGCTTATGAATGCCGGTCATGGTTTTGCAAGGAACTACGGTACAACGACGAATAATAATACAGCCTCTATGATGCAAGGCAATAACCCATGGAAAAATGTAGGGGCTATAGGTTCTCTGGCACTTCAAGCAGCACCGATGGCTTTTGGTTATATGGCAGGTGGTCCAATGGGAGCAGCGTTGGCAGGAGGAGCATCCAAGTTTTTTTTAAATTACATGAATCAAAAGAAAGCTCTGGAGAATAATTAAAGAATAGTTTTGTAGGAGAGTGTGATGGTTGCACCGATAATACCAATGGCTTTAGTAACAGGAGCGAGATTTGCACCGCATATTATGAGATATCTTTATCCCAGAATGGCTCCAAAAGCGGTTACAGGGGCGCAAAGATTTGGACAATTCATGAAAGCAAGTCCAAAGAGTACCATAGCTACTGGAGGGGCAATGACTCTCGCCCCTTTGATGGCACCAGAGGAAGTACATGCTCCAAACAACCCCTATTTACAGAATATGCAGCAGCCATATGGACCATTTATGCCCTATACGGCTCCTAAAACGGAAATGCCTCTTGGTGTAGGAAATCATTCCCCTATGCCAAATGCACTGGAGGACGCTCCACAAGAACTTAAACCTCATGTTAATGAACAAATGCAACCCCAAACGCAACCATTAGCGCCCGCAACCCCAACACCGCCTCCTGAACCGACAGATTTAGATAAATTTTTACAGTCCAATACTTATAAGTTTTTTCAATCAGATGCGTATCAGAAGCTCAAAGATCTTTTTGCAGGTATGGCGGCA
Source organism: Bartonella sp. MR30HLJHH (assembly GCF_042194195.1). Lineage (NCBI taxonomy): Bacteria > Pseudomonadati > Pseudomonadota > Alphaproteobacteria > Hyphomicrobiales > Bartonellaceae > Bartonella > Bartonella sp. MR30HLJHH. Next base: position 1,507 of record NZ_JBHIMO010000031.1, read on the forward strand.
GCACCCACAGATGGTTCTGGATGGGATGCGCTTGCAAGTGGTGTGAAGCATCTTAATGAAGGTGATAAACAAAGAGGGCAGGTTAATCAGACCGTCGAGTATCTGAAATCCAAAGGCTACAGTGAAGAAGAAGCTGCTGTCATGGCACGGAATCCTCAAATGCTTAGTGCATTGCTAACAGGTGGTGATACTCCTAAACTACTTGCGGGGCATGAATGGTATACCGATCCAGAGACAGGTGAACGTGGACAGAGACCGATGTCAGGGACTCTACAGGCATTGGAGTATAATCAGAAGCTACAAGCACAGAAAGAGTGGGAGGGTAAAAAGCAAAAAAATATTATTGCCACAAAACATCAGATGAACGCTGGGATAGATGCTATTCGTGATTCGATTGCACTCATTCGCAAACATAAGATTAACGGGTTTAAGGCGTGGGCTACGCGTGGAATTGGAGGAACTCCTGCGAATGAATTAGAAAATTTATTTGATACGATTAAGGGTGGTGCTTTAAAGGCGGTATTTGAGAGCTTAAAATCGATGGATCCTAGAGGAAGTCTTAGTGTTGGTCCTATATCAGATTACGAAAGTCGGACGATGGTAGCAACCTTTGGTTCTTTAGATTCTGCGCGTAATACAAAAGGGCTACTGAAAACTTTAGAAAATCTTGAAATAACATTTAATGCTTTAAATAAGCTTCAGAAAACTGATTTGCATGATTGGATGACGGGGAAGATAACCCCTCAAGAAATCTCTGATAAATATAATACTCAGAAAAAAGGCGTTATGGAGTTTGTGAAGGTATCCAGTCCCAAAGAGAGCGCTAAATTTGAGATAGGAACAAAAATTCAAGATGCAGATGGTAATATTAGAATAAAGAGATACTAAAATGCTTAATCATAAGAATGATAACGTTGGAAAACGTCAGGTTTGGAATGATGATCAGTATCCTATTATTGGACATATAACAGATTATAATAAACGCTCTTCAAATAGTCAGATTTGGAATGATGATCAATATCCTATTATTGGACACATATCAGACTATAACAACCATTCTGATGAGGAAGAAGCAGAACATCCCGAAATAAGTAGCAGTGAAGCCTTTTGGAATTCTTTAAAGCATGGTTTGAGTTTTAATTTAGATGATGAAATTGCGGGGATCACAGCGGCAGGACGTGATTCTGATGATGAGTTGGCAATAAGTGCTTTTTTGAATGGGCTTTACAACTATTGGACTGGAGATAAGAAAACCATAGAAAAATATGAGAAAGAAGCCAATAGAATACGTGATTATTATCGTAGGATGAGTGATCAACATTATTGGACTTCTTTTGCTGGAAATGCTTTAGGATCGGCAATCCCTTCACTTGCGACTTTAGGGGGAGGATTATTAGCCTCAGGAGCACGCTTTGTAGCGCCTACACTTGCAAGGAATGTGGCGGGGTCAAAATTAGGTCAAGCCTTTTTGAACACTGGTCAGTCATTTCCAAGTCGATTTGCAAGTCCATTTTTAGGCATCACGAACAAAACAACATTACCTCATTTGCTTAAAGTAGGAGCGGCATCTGGTGCATTACATGGCGCAGGAGAAGGCGAAGGACTTGGTAATACACTTACAAGTACGTTATCTGGTGCAGGTTTAGGAGCGGGCGGGGCATTGGTTGGAAGTGCTTTAGGTCATTTGGCTGGTTATCCGGTAAGCGGAATACGAAGACTTTTTTCTCCTTCTCATAAGCAAGGTGTTGCAACAGACACATTAAGAGCAATCAGTAAACATTTAGGTAAGGAGGCTTCTGAAGAGCTAGGAGAATCTTTTAAAAAAGCAGTTCCTACCGATTACGTAGCTGATCATAGTCCTTTTTTACAGGATCTTGTTTTTGATATCGCGAAAAGAAATCAAGGAGCTTATCTTGATTTGACTAAAAGAGCTGGGCAGAGAGCGCTGGAAGGAGGGGAGCGTATTCATCAAGCTGCTGATGAACACTTTGTTCCTCGTCAAAATGTCACAGGTTTAAAAGGTGATCTTATCGCGAGTAGGAAAGAAGCATCCCATACTCTTTATGAAATAGCTAAAAAGATACCAATAGGAGAGAAATATTATGGGGCACTTAATGAATTAATGGAGCGTCCATACTTTAAACAAGCTTATAATAAAGGGCTAAGGGGATTCATTAGTGATGGCAATAAAGCCAGTCCGTTTTCTTCTGAAAAATTTAGCCTTCTTAAAGAGAAACCCAACATGGGTATTCTCCATAAAACTAAGGAGGCTATTGATTTTATGATACGGGCAGAAAAGAGGCAAGGAAACAATAGCAAAGTTCGTAGCTTAGTAGAGATCGACAAAAAGTTATTAGAGATTATGGATGATATATCGTCTGAATATAAGAAAGGGCGGGCATTGTATCATCAATATAGTTCAGATGTAGATGCTATGGGTAAAGGTTCTAAAATCCTTAGCAAGTCGGTTAATAAGGATGAGTTCAGTAAAATCTTTGATGAATTACCAGAGGGAGAACAAGAATACTTTAAAAAGGGCTCAAGGGCAGAACTTTTACAAGGCATGGGTCAAACAAAAGACGAAGTGTCCACGGCAAAGGAGATTTTTGGTACGAATGATCTGTATAAACGATTTGCAAAGATTTATGGAGCCGATAAAGCTTCTGCGGTCAAGAAGGTTGTCGAAAAAGAAGCCGATTATGCAGATTTTTATAATAGAATACCAGGTCGTGTAGCGAATAAAGATATATCTTTTACGCATAATGTCAGTATGCCAACGGGTAAACGTGATGCAGCTGTACAATTAGCAAAAGCTGCTGGGAAGTCTGCTTGGATTCCTTTCAAAGAGGCGGCGTTTAGAGAGCGTCAACGGATTGAAAAGGATGTTGTCAAATTGTTAACAGGGGGGACACAGATTAAGAATGATCAAATTGTAGCTCTTATTCAACGCATGGTAAACGCGCATCATAAGGGATATGCGACAAAAGAATGGTTCAAAAAGCTTTCTGCTGCTTTGTTTGGAGGTGGGGGAAAAGCCTCAACGGAGGAGTTGAATTTATTGAGTGCATTTGAGTAAGGGAGGAGATTAGGCTATGACCCGTTATAGTCCTTCTGTTAATCAAGCGATACGGCAAACGGCAGCGCGATATGGTTTGCCAGAGAGTTATTTGTACCGTGTTGCGCAAGTGGAAAGTGGAGGGAATCCGAATGCAAGGAATCCCTACTCTTCTGCTGGTGGGTTGTATCAATTTATCGATAGCACCGCCAAACAATATGGTTTGCAGGATCGTTTTGACCCCATGCAAGCGGCAGATGCCATGGGGCGGTTGACACTTGATAATCGCAATCATTTAAGCCGTCTGTTGGGAAGAGCGCCTAGTGAAGCGGAATTGTATTTAGCACATCAACAAGGGGCAGGAGGAGCCGCGCGGCTTCTTCAAAATCCCCATGCCAATGCGGCGCAAATTGTTGGGAGCAATGCGGTTGGCTTGAATGGTGGTAACAACGCTATGCGTGCAAGTGATTTTGTGAACCGTGTATTACAGATGTACGGAGGGCAGCCTTATAGAGCAAGCCCTGTAGCGCAGGGTGGCATTAGAAATAGAGACAACTTGTTAGAGGTTTTAAGGGCATTATTAGCATCACAAGAAGAGGCTTCGGAAGAAGAAGAGAGTGATGATGATAATCCTTTGATGACGCAATTCATGCGGGCGTTTTACGGACCATTTTACCGGAATTAGGATTTATGAGAGATGTCAACGATCTATGATTGGTCGCTTAGAGCGGCGGATAATACGCGCGTAGATGATTTGATTGATTGGTCCGAAGGACAGCATCCTAGCAGTGTGAACACGAGCGCCCGTGTGATGATGCAGCGCGTAAAGGAATACTTGTCAGACACGGGTGGAGAGCTTGAAGGCATTGTGACAAATGATCATGTCCAACAAACGAGTGTGATAAGACTTGCAAGCACTTCACAGTTTTTAGAGTATAAGAATGGTATCGTTTTGCGCTTTATGGCTATGGGTAAGAATGTGGGCGCAACCACGATTGTCTTAAACACTTTAGATGGCAAGCCGGTTTATAAGGCGACAGAATTAGGGGTTGGTCCTTTATCAGGGGGGGAAATCCAACAAGGGTGCATTTATACATTGTTTTATAATGGAGATCATTGGCATCTTGTTAATCCTACCTCTATCCCTTTAGAAGAAGAAAGCAGTCTTTATCCCACGGGTTTTATAGGAACGTTTGGAATGCGCGGGATTCCAAAGGATTGGTTAATTTGCGATGGGAAGGCTTATTTGCGTCGTGATTATCGTGATTTATTTGAGACGATAGGAACGGTTTGGGGAGAAGGAGATGGTGTTACGACATTTAATGTTCCCGATTTTCGAGGGATGTTTTTACGGGGTGTTGATGGAGGGCGCAATATTGATGAGGGGCGTTCTTT
>NZ_JBHIMO010000032.1:0-5479 GCF_042194195.1 Bartonella sp. MR30HLJHH
AAAGCGCTTAAACAGCCCGTTTTGTAAAAAGTACAAAAATGCGGATGAATGCCAACCTTAAGTTTTGCTGTTTGTGATGGTCAACAATCCGCCATCCTTGCCTTCGCTTGGAATGGCGGGATTGTTCCCTCAACCAATCATCTCAACACCCGAGCCCCCATAATTGTTATGCTGATGCGAGTGATGCGTGTAGATGGAATTACGGTTCATTTGGTTTTAACAAACTTTATTCAACGAGAACAGGGAACAAAAAATGAAAATATTGTTTAACTTATCAAGCTTGCTCATTTTGTTAAGTGTTGCTGGATGTGATATTGAAAACATTGATAAGCTTCCTCCAGGAGAAGTGGCTGTGTGGAAGAAGCCAGGAGCAGACTTTACCGAGGTAGGAAAAGCCTTGCTAGAATGTGGAATGCCGCATCTTAATTATCTTGAGGATGAAGTCCAAAAGCTAAGCGACAATGAAATAGCAACCATTGATGCTTGCATGCTTCAATCAGGTTTTCGTAGGAAATCAGGTGGTCCATATTGGTGTTCTCCTTTTAACGGTAGAAACCTTCCCATTTGTCAGCCTGGTGCTGTCATCCCGAAGAGAAGTGTCGAAAAGCGCTTAAACAGCCCGTTTTGTAAAAGAAGTCCAGTACAACCTGAATGCAAACCTTGAGTGTTGCTATTGGTGATGATCAACAATCCGCCATCCTTGCCTTTGCTTGGAATGGTGGGATTGTTTTCTCACGCACATTATTTAACGGATGAAGAACAACAGAATTTACAAAAAGGTTCTGATGGCAAGGTTCATTTTTTCCTCAATGGTATTCTTACAACACCAGATGAAGCAGCCCATAATGCGGTTCAGTTGGCTGATAACAAGAATGATCCGCACTATTTTCTGATGTTCCCTCATAGCGATTCGCTCTTGGTAGAGGGGTTCATTGCAGGGTATCAGTATTTTCTAGAAGGTAAGTTGGGTGTTCTGACCAATTCGACGAAGAAATACCAGAATCTGTTATATAGCTTTGGCAATAAAGGATTGCATGTTGATGCCCATAGCCGCGGCAGTATGACAGCGGGCAATGGATCGCATGATTTAGAAAAGCATGGTGTTCATGGTATAGCAAAGGAAACAACGATTAATTTCTTTGGACCAGCTTATAATACTCAAAACATGGCAGATACGTTATATATCTTAAGTGATGGAAAGCAGGATTACGTAAACTTGGAAAATCATAAAAATGACTTTGTGGGTACAAAGATTGGCAAAAATCCTTATACTTTTGAGCAAATACCTCCTGGAAGTGGTCCCTGGAAAGAAGCAGGGCAAATATTTAAGGGCTACCCCAGTGTCCATGCTTGTTATGGACATCCAAGTGATGCTTGTACAAAGTTCTATGGTTTACCTAATCGTACGCCAATTTATTCAAAATATTCAGGGAGGAAAAAATGAAGAAAATCTTGAAATTATTAAGTGGTCTCATTTTGTTAAATATTGCTGGATGTAACATTGATAAGCCTTCTCCAGGGGCTCTGAGTATGTGGGAGAAACCTGGTGCAGATTTTACGGAGATAGGAAAAGCATTGTTAGAATGTGGTATGCCAACCCCTTATGATGTTTTTCCAGAAAACCAACAGCAGAGTATTAATGCTAAAGCAACAGTTGATGCTTGCATGGTTCAAGCAGGATTCCGCTATAAAGATAATGGAAAAGGGGGGGGTGGTGTTATACTTTTAAAGAGAAAAACTTGCCGATTTGTCGTCCAGGTGCTGTCATACCACAGCGCAGTGTCAAGAAGCGCTTAAACAGCCCGTTTTGTACAAAGCATCCAGAACAACTTGAATGCGAGCCTTAAGTTTTGTTTGTGATGATTAACAATCCGCCATCCTTGCCTTCACTTGGAATGGCGGGATTGTTTCCTCACTTTCATTATTTAACGGATGAAGAAAAGCATTTACAAGAAGGTGCTGATGGCAAGGTGCATGTGTCCCTCAATGGCATTTTTAACACACCCGATGAGGCAGCGGGTAATGCGATTCAGTTAACTGACAATGATCATGGTCCCCTTTATTTTACATACTTCCCAGAAGCTGAAGACTGGGAAGTGGAAGTAGGGATAGCGATTTTTCAGAAGCTTCTGGAAGGTAGACTTTTTTTTGGATTGACCAATTCAACCAAGAAATTCCAGGATACAATGTATCTTTATGGCAATACAGGATTGCATATTGATGCCCATAGTCGTGGTACCATAACAGCAGGAAATGGATCATATGATTTAGAAAAGCATGGTGTTCATGGTATAGCAAAGAAAACAACGATTAATTTCTTTGGACCAGCTTATAATACTCAAAACATGGCAGATACGTTATATATCTTAAGTGATGGAAAGCAGGATTACGTAAACTTGGAAAATCATAAAAATGACTTTGTTGGTACAAAGATTGGCAAAAATCCTTACACTTTTGAGCAAATACCTCCTGGAAGTGGTCCCTGGAAAGAGAGAGGGCAAATATTTAAGGGCTACCCCAGTGTCCATGCTTGTTATGGTCATGCCGGTGATGCGTGTACATGGCGCTACGGTTCACCTAATCGTACGCCAATTTATTCAAAATATTCAGGGAGGAAAAAATGAAACAAATCTTGAAATTATTAAGCGGTTTCATTTTGTTAAATATTGCTGGATGTAACATTGATAAGCCTTCTCCAGGGGCTCTGAGTATGTGGGAGAAACCTGGTGCAGATTTTACGGAGATAGGAAAAGCATTGTTAGAATGTGGTATGCCAACCCCTTATGATGTTTTTCCAGAAAACCAACAGCAGAGTATTAATGCTAAAGCAACAGTTGATGCTTGCATGGTTCAAGCAGGATTCCGCTATAAAGATAATGGAAAAGGGGGGGGTGGTGTTATACTTTTAGAGCTGAAAACCTTCCCATTTGTCGTCCAGGTGCTGTCATACCACAGCGCAGTGTCAAGAAGCGTTTGAACAGCCCGTTTTGTAAAAAATATAAAAATAGTCGCAAATGCCAGCCTTAAGTTTTGCTGTTTGTGATGATCAACAATCCGCCATCCTTGCCTTCACTTGGAATGGCGCGATTGTTTCCTCACGCACATTATTTAACGGATGAAGAAAAGCAGCATTTGCAAGCCGGCTCTGATGGCAAGGTGCATGTGTCCCTCAATGGCATTTTTACACCACCCTATGAGGCGGCTGTTTATGCAGAGCAACATGCGATGCGGAGAATAAAAATGTACCGCTTTATTTTGTTGTGTTCCCCCAAGCGGATTCTGCTATTTCAGAACTTCTGGTCGCGGGTTATCAGAAGTTTATGGAAAATAACTTTTGGGGTTTGACCAATTCCACACAAGAAGCAAAAGATCTAACGTCTCGCTATGGTAATACAGGATTGCATTTTGATGCCCATAGTCGTGGCAGTTTGACAGGCTTGAATATGATGAATTCTTTCAAACAAGAAGGTGTAAATGATGTAGCTGGCAATACAACGATCAGTTTCCATGGACCAGCGGCTAATGTTTTGGCGGCATCCGGTCTGTTAGGTTATGTGAGTGGTGGCAAACAAACTACCATTGGCTTTGATGGGAATAGATATAACTTTGTAAGCCGGTGGATTGGCGGCAATGGCTATACTTATGAGATAATACCTGCTGGTAGTAACTGGTGGAAAGAAACATGGAATATGTTCACAAATCCTTATAATCCCCATACTTGCCTTGGAGATGCGGGTCCAAAATGTCGAGATATATATATGGACTTTCCCATCGAGTACAATTCCCTTTAAGGAGGAAAAAATGAAAAAAATCTTTAAATTATTGAGTTGCATAGCTTTATTAGTTATAACGGGATGCCAATTTAATAAACCTCCTGCAGGATACTTCACGGTGTGGGAGAAATCAGGAGCAGATCGGCTTGAGGTAAAAAAAGCACTTTTAGAATGTGGAATGCCAGCACCTTATGATGTATTTCCAGAAAACAGAAATTTAAGCAACAATGCATGGGCAACCATAGAAGCTTGTATGATTCAAGCTGGTTTTCATGATAAATATGATAGGGGGGGCTGGTGTGGAAATCATAAAGCCGAAAACTTGCCCATTTGTCGTCCAGGCGCTGTCATACCACAGCGCAGTGTCAAGAAGCGCTTAAATAGCCCGTTTTGTAAAAAGCATCCAGAACAATATGAATGTTATCCTTAAGTGTTGCTATTTGTAATGACCAACAATCCGCCATCCTTGCCTTTGCTTGAAATGGTGGGATTGTTTCCTCACTTTCATTATTTAACGGATGAAGAAAAGCAGTATTTACAAGAGGGTGCTGATGGCAAGGTGCATGTGTCCTTTAATGGCATTTTTACACCACCCTATGAGGCGGCTGTTTATGCTGAGCAACATGCGGAGAATAAAAATGTACCGCTTTATTTTGTTGTGTTTCCAGAAGCCGATTCTGCCATATCAGAACTTCTGGTCGCAGGCTACCAGAAGTTTATGGAAAATAACTTTTGGGGTTTGACCAATTCCACACAAGAAGCAAAAGATATAATGTCTCGCTATGGTAACACAGGATTGCATTTTGATGCCCATAGTCGTGGCAGTTTGACAGGCTTTAATATGATGAATTCTTTCAAACAAGAAGGTGTAAATGATGTAGCTGGCAATACAACGATCAGTTTCCATGGACCAGCGGCTAATGTTTTGGCGGCATCCGGTCTGTTAGGTTATGTGAGTGGTGGCAAACAAACCACTATTGGCTTTGATGGGCATAGATTTGACTTTGTAAGCCGATGGATTGGCGGTAATGGCTATACTTATGAGACAATACCTGCTGGTAGTAACTGGTGGAAAGAAACATGGAATATGTTCACAAATCCCAACAGTGTCCACACATGTCTTGGACATGCGAGCTCAGCATGTCGATATGTTTATGGCTCATCCAATTTAGTACAAGTCCCTTTAAGGAGTAAAAAATGAAACAAATTTTAAAACTATTAGGTGTTGTAACTTTGTTGAATATAGCTGGATGTCAGTTTAATAAAACTCCTTCATCATCTTTGGCGATGTGGGAAAAGCCTGGAGCAGACTTTACTGAGGTAGGCAAAGCATTATTAGAATGTGGAATGCCAGCTCCTTATGATGTATTTCCAGAAAACAGAAATTTAAGCAACAATGCATGGGCAACAATTCATGCTTGTATGATTCAATCAGGATTCCGCTATAAAGATCAAAGAGGGGGGGGGTGGTGTTATACTTTTAGAGCCGAAAATCTCCCGATTTGTCGTCCTGGCGCTGTCATACCACAGCGCAGTGTCAAGAAGCGCTTAAACAGCCCGTTTTGTAAAAAGCATCCAGAACAATATGAATGCAAACCTTAAGTCTTGCTATTGGTGATGGAAACAATGCGCCATCCTTGCCTTCACTTGGAATGGCGCGATTGTTTCCTCACGCACATTATTTAACGGATGAAGAAAAGCAGCAT
>NZ_JBHIMO010000033.1:0-3078 GCF_042194195.1 Bartonella sp. MR30HLJHH
TGTTAAGCGCTCTGTTATGAGTTTGATTTTGTAGTCTTCATATTTGCTTGTAGGCAATCCTTTTGCTGTCTTACTGATAATGTTGTAAACATTAGATGCGGTGACTTTACCCAAGCGTGCTTGGAACCATTCTGCTGTTCTTTGTTCCATCTCACACCACCGTTCTTTGTTCTTGTGGTGCATATTCTATATCTTGGACGTGAATATATTCGGCATCTTGTATAGGCGCTTCTATTTGCTTTTGTTGTAGGAAAGATTGTTCTTTTTCATGCTGTCTCTTTTGCAAAACATCCAAAATCCTTTGTGCTCTTTCATCAGGAAGATCTTCAAGCTTTTGGACTCGTCCATACTCAAGCACTTTTTCTTCTTCTGTTTGAGTGATGTTTATTAATTGTTTGATTTGCGTAAGCACGTCATAAGAAACTAACTTCGTTTGTACGTTATGGTTTGCTTCATGGATACGTGCGGCTTCATCTTCTTCATAAATACCGGAAAGCCCGAAAGCATAGCGAGCACATTGTATAGTGGCTTTATGGCGCAACATACGTGCGGGGTATTTTTTCCAAGGTTCACTGTGGGCTTGTTCGCATTCTTTGCGATATTCGGTGACTTCGATAGGGTCTTTAATGCCTTTGAGACGAATAGCACATTTGATAGCAATGATATTCCCATCCTCATTGAGTTGATCTTGAAAGGTCATGCCATCAAAGTCAGGATTTGATTTGATGATCTTTATCCAACCGTCGATAGAAACAACGGGTATGATGCCGCCGCCTTTTTTAGGGAGTGCATAGATTTCTTTTGTTAAAGGGTTAAGTCCATAAGTATTGGCAACAAAAAGAAAAACGGCAAATTCTGCATCAGTGATGACACTAGCATTTTTATCTCCAATACAAGTTTTTATGATTGTGGCTCGAAATTCTTCAGCAGAAAATCCATATTTTTCTGCCATTTCTTTTAAAAAAGTAGAATTTGTCATCTTGATTTCCTACATTGCGCGCAATTCACCCGTGGCGTGAATCACGCATCTGTTAAAAGGCTGGTTGGTTGTTAGAAAGTGCTTATACGCTCTGTCTTTTCCTAGGGATATGTTCGGCTTTTCTACTATAACTAATATGTGTGTTGCCTGAAATACATGTGTTACCACACACAACAGCTTCACCACCAATATGAGCTTTTTCACAAATTTTGGCATTGCCGTGAATTTCGGCTATTCCGTAAACTTGCGCATTATCGAAAATATGTGCATTGGATTCAACACAAGCGTTTCCAAAAACATTAGCATTTCCATAAATACGTGCATTACATGAGATACGTGCTCGTCCAAATACTTGTGCATTCTCATAAATTTGAGCATTATTGCAAACCTTTGCCCTATCCCCAACCCAACAATCGCCCTCATGAGAGAGGTTACCTTCATGCTCTATATAACCGCCTAGGTCACCTTTCTTGATGTTTCCAAAGTTTCTCAGTGCACGGATGCGACGAACTAGTCGACGATAGAGAATGTCTATTTCATCAGTAAGTTCATATTTCTTTTCCATGATTACTATTTCTCACGTTCTTCGATTACGGTGGAGCCACTAATTTTACAATTTCCAGCAATGTTTACACGACAGCAAATATATGCTTGATTGTAAATTTTAGCATTTCCGTAAACGTGTACACTTTCCCCTATAACAGAATTCCCATAAATCCGCGCATAGTCAAAAACCTTGGCATTATCTCCAACATAAGCACCACCAACTTCGGCATAATCAGAAACTTGTGCATTGCCATAAACGCGTGCATTCCCATAAACCCGCGCATCATCATAAACTTTGGCATTACCGTAAACTTGTGCATTGCCAAAAATCCAACAGTCTCTCTTATGGCTTAAGTTGCTCTCTTTTTCTATAAAACCGCCTATGTCACCTTTTTTGACATATCCAAAGTCTCTTAATGCTCTAATTCGGTGAAGAGTTCTTCCATCAAACACAATTTTTTCATCAGTAAATTCGTATTTTTTCATCTGGTTTGTTACCTAGTTGAGATTCTTTTATCGCCATCAATCCAGTCGTCCCAACATACACATGCTTCACCGTAAATTTTTGCATGACCGTAAACATGCGCATCACCGGAAACTTCTGCATTGCCGTAAACACGCGCCCTATCATAAATGTATGCCTTTTCGTAAACTTGTGCATTGCCATAAACTTCTGCATTATCAAAAACGTGCGGTTCACCGCAAATATATGCATCACCGTAAACTTCTGCATCACCGTAAATGCATGGTTCATCGCAAACTTCTGCTTTGCCATAAATACGAGAATTGTTGTAAACATGTGCATAACCGTAAACTTGTGCATTTTCGTAAACCAAGGCATCACCAAAAACCTTGGCATAACCATAGACTTTTGCATAATCCCCAATCCAGCAATTACCACGATGCGATAGGTTGTCTTCTTTCTCGATATAGCCTCCTAAATCACCTTTCTCGACGTTTCTAAAGTCTCGTAATGCGCGAATGCGGTGGAGAGTTTTGCCCCCAACTTCGATTGTTTCATCAGTAAATTCGTATTTTTTTTCCATTATTTTACTCCTTTAAGTTAGACTCTGCCTTTGTCGTTCTTGCAAAAGAACGGCATTGCATTGTGTGGTGAATTTTTTGAAAAGGAGGCGTCTTTTAAAAACGCCTTTAGCTTTTAAAGCACATCACAAGGACGCAAACGGTGTTGTTTTTCGTAAGAACCATACATTGCATCATCATATTCGCGCTGTTTTATATCATCTAAAAAAAAACCGTATGCTGAACTATGCGTAACAAAGTCGTGAGGAATGTTTCCGTTGAAACACTGCTCTTCACATTCTTTAAGATAGAATTCGGCAATATCTTCAGAGATGTCTTCGCAACGATTAGTCGTTGGTTCAATACGCAAAATTTGGACAGCATTATCGGCTTGGTCGATAAAATTGATAATGTCCTTTTCTTCGAAGAAAGTTCCATATTTAGCGAGATTTTGCTCTTCATTTTCGCACATCACTAAGAGAATTTCATCAGATTTTATAAACACTGGTTTTGTCACAAATGCCTCCATA
>NZ_JBHIMO010000033.1:3178-5440 GCF_042194195.1 Bartonella sp. MR30HLJHH
TACGCACGTGATCATGGGATAGATTTGCGTCCAGAAGATTTTTTTTATCCCGAGCGCTTGCAGAGATTAATGCAAGAGCAACACCCCCCAATTACGAAAATTTGCAAAAGTTCCAGCGTTGATAGCGCGGGTGAGACTTTGCAGCATTAAGGAGATAAAGATGAGTTCGAATGAGATTTTATGGATAGCAGTGGTTTCAGTTTTGCTCTTAAGCGGAGTGATGTTTCGTATTGCATTGCATTATCGCAACCAAGTTAAAGCACTTAAAGAGCAGGTTCAAGATCTTAAGAAAGAAATGAGAGAGAATGAGTTTAGGTATTCAAAGGAAAGCAAGCAGACAATTGATGAATGTGATGCGGATCTTGAAGAACGTGACAAGCTAATTGAAGCACTGAAGCAAGAGATTAAAGAGCGTGACGAGGAAATTGAAGAACGTGACGAGGAAATTAAAGAACTCGAATCAGATGTTCAATTACGTTACGAGGAAGTTGAAGAACTGAAGCAAGAGATTGAAGAACGTGACGAGAAAATTGATGAACTAAAACAAAAGATAGATTCGTACCGAGAAGACTTTAAACGGAAAAGTGAAACGATAGAGCTACTAAAAGTACATGTTCAATCATGTGATGCGGAAATTGAAGAACTTAAGCAAAAGATAGATGCGTACCGAGAAGACTTTAAACGGAAAAGTGAAAAGATACAGGCACTAAAAGCAGATGTGCAATCACGTGATGCGGAAATTCAAAGACTAACACAAAAGCTTAAGCCGCGTGATGAAGCAGTAAAAGCGCCGCCTCATAAGAGTAAAAAGAGTAATAAGCAGGGTAAGTGAGGAGAGAAAGATGAGTTTAGTAGCAACAGTTCTTTCTATAACTACCAATCTATATTTGCTTTATGAGGTTTATCACTATTTTAAACAGGCAGGAGAGCTTAGGGATGAGATAATTAAACAAAAAAGAATAATATGGGATCTAGAGGATAAACTTAGGAAGAATGAGGGGATAAGAAATAGGTCCAAAAAGAAGCTTTAATTGTTTTTTGAGGATTACTTGAGGAAGTATGTTCCATAATAAAAAGCGGAGTATCTGATTTATTCAATTTTGAGGAACAAATGAAAAATTCTAATTTAATTTCTTGTCCACCGATTATATTATTAAAGGAATTAAGACCATTTTGTAAGGTTTGTTCTGTTTCGAGTTTTATTAGGTCTATATGTTTCGGAGATGTGGGGTTGATAGTTATTTGGCCATTTCCGCTAATAAATGTACCGTTGCTATAAACTATTTTATCAAATTCGAATTGGCATTTTTTCTCTATCCATATGTGATTTATTTTAATCATTCTTTCTGTAGGATTTTTAATGTATAATATGACACTAAATTTATTAGGATCATGTTTGTCTGGAGTAGGACTATGTACATTGAACTGTAGCGGTGGTCCTAAGTCCAGTTCTTCTTTTGTTTTTAGTAAAAAATTGACATGTTTTTCTGATGATGTGGCTTGCTTTTGCAATGATTTATTTTGCTCTTCTAGATGGTTAAACTGTTTTTCTACATTGCATAAATCTTCTCTTCGAGTCTTTTCTGCTTTTTTGAGATCTACGTATCTTAAAAACAACGATAGTATTAGGGAAAAGATACTAATAATTATAGCTATAACATCTTTATCTATTTGCATACTTCTTACACCCTTCTTTCCTTCATTTTCGGAAAAAAACACTTCTATAAAACACATTTTGTATGGAGAGGAGCAGTGAATAACACGATTCTTTGTTTTGATCTAGGTACGAAGATGGGTTGGGCGTTTCGCAATGCCGAGAGTGACATATTCAGTGGTACCGTGAATTTTCAATCACGCCGTTTTGAAGGCGGTGGAATGCGTTACTTGCGTTTTAAACAATGGCTATCAGAAATAAAGCAGACAGCAGGTCAAATTGACGTGGTGTATTTTGAAGAGGTGAGGCGTCATAAAGGTACAGATGCAGCGCATATTTACGGTGGTTTGTTAGCAACGTTAACGGCGTGGTGTGAACATCATCAGATACCGTATGAGGGGATACCAGTAAGTACGATTAAGAAAGCGACGACAGGCAAGGGGAATGCGTCGAAAGAAGAGATGATTAAGGCGGTGCGTGCAAAAGGGCACAATCCGAAAGATGATAACGAAGCAGATGCTTTAGCAATTTTATATTTAGTTAAAGAAAGGGAATTGGGGTATGTCCAGTAAATTACCATGGACGAGGCTTTTTGCAGACAAGTGGCT
>NZ_JBHIMO010000034.1:0-5366 GCF_042194195.1 Bartonella sp. MR30HLJHH
AAAGCAGCAAAGACGGCAGCTGGTGACAATGTTTTCAATATGCGTGATTTCAACTTTTCCCCTGAGAACACGCCTGCAATTAATATCTCAACACAAAGTGAAACAATTGAAGATGGCTATGATTATGGAGTAAGGCGGCGTGTTTTAACGCTAGATGTTGAATGTTATGCGACATGTGAAGATGGAGCACGTTTTGTTGACCAATTAGCATGGGAAGTGGAGGAAATTTTCTACGCTAATCCCAATCTTAACAACACCGTTGAGACATGCCGCCTGCAAAATATTGCTTTTGCCTTTGGCGATAATGGCGCCCTAGCGCTCCATGGTGCGATTTTAACCTTTGAAGTCATTTATGTGACCAACATCCCCAACATGGATGAAGAAGAAGGCAGTGTAACAGCAAGAATCGTTGAACCTTTCTTAAGCTTTGAACCAGAAACAGGGGTGAGGAATAAAGATAAATACCATAAAATTGAAGGTGGACATGTTAGAGCGGCGCGATAAAGAAATCACAGATCTAAAGAGACGTGTGGCCAATATGGTTGTGGTGGGGAAGATTAGCCATGTCGACCATAAAAACGCACGCTATCGGATAACAAGTGGCAATCTTGTCAGTGACTGGATTCCAGACACACAAGCCCGCGCCGGTAAAACACGCTCTTATGAAGGGCGTGATATTGGAGAGCAAGTGATTGTTGTTTCATCATCAGGGGATTTATCACAAGGGGTGATTGTTGGTTCACTTCATACAGATGCTAATCAAGCAGCCGATAAAGGCAGCATTCACCGAACGATATATCCTGATGGAACCAGCCTTGAATATGATGATGAACAAAACACTTATGGAATTCATATCAAATCAGGGGGAAAATTTATCCTGACAATCGCTGATGGTGTGTCACTAAAAGGTGAAGGTGGCAAGCTAGAGCTTACCGCGCCAGATGGCATAAAGATTGTTTCAGAAAGCGATATAAATTTAAACGCAAAAGGCAACATCTCTTTGAAGGCTGGTGATGGCATTTCACTGAATTCGAATGATAGTCTCTCTCTTCATTCTGGAAATAATGTTTCCATTCATTCAAGTGGACTAAAGCATAATGGCACCAATATTGGAAACAGTCATGTTCATGGTGGTGTTTCCCCTGGTGGCTCGATGACAGGAGGTCCCAATTGAACAGTGGAATGGACCGTACAACAGGAAAGCCATTGACCGGCATTGATCATTTACGCCAATCAATCCTTGATATTTTGTCAACGCGGATTGGTTCGCGTGTAATGCGTCGTGATTATGGTTCACGTGTTGCAGAACTCATTGATGCTCCAGTGAATAATGCTTTTGCTGTTGCTCTTTATGCTGCTGTTGCTGAGGCTTTAGACAAGTGGGAACCGCGTTTTAAATTGAAAAAAATTGATTTTAAATGGAGTGAGGCTGGGCAAGTTTCTTTGTCCTTTGAAGGCATTTATTTGCCTTCAGGCAAGCCCATTACCATGGAAGGATTATTGATAAAATGAATGGAGCACTTGCAAAACCCGAAATCATCACAGAACTTTCTTTTGAGGAAATACGCGCTGCTGCTCTTGCCCATTTAAAAGAGCTTTTGCCTGAATATACCATTCTTGAAAGTGATCCGGCCGTAAAAGTCATTGAGGCTTTTAGCTATCGAGAACTGCTTTTAAGACAGCGTATTAACGAAGCGGCACGCAACAACATTCTTGATTTTGCAAGCGGTGAATCTCTTGATGCTTTGGGAAACTGGCATGGTCTTGCCCGCATGGAGGGTGAAAGTGACGAGAGATATCGTGAACGCATAGAGCTTCATGCCCGTGGTGGCAATGGTAGCGGGACAGAGCCCTATTACAAGCTTATAGCCTTAACAGCAGATAGTCGTGTTAAGGATGCGATTGTTTACCGTAAAGGCAAAGATCCAACCATTTATGTTGCTCTTTTTGGCAACAATGAAGAAGGAACGGCATCTGAAGATCTCATACAAATAGTTTCAGAAGCTCTTCACAGAAAAAATATCATCATGACCAATGATACAATCATTGTTCACGCTGCTGTCAAAAAAGTGCTGGATTTAGAAGCAGATGTTTGGCTGTTACCAGAAACATCTTTAAAAATTCTCACAACAATGGAAACAAATTTAAGAGCAGCATGGAGACAAGAACAAGCCATTGGTCGTGAATTAAGTTTGTCGTGGTGGATTTCAAAATTAATGATTACTGGTGTCCAAAAAGTGATCGCCATTACACCAACACAAGACAGTATGGTTTGTGATGAAGAAGTTTTATCGATTGGAAAAATCACCTTAAACTTCAAAGGGCGTGCGCGCTAATGGTTGGTTCCCTCCTCCCCACACATGCAACAGAATTTGAAAAGCGCCTTGCCAATGCTTGCGACTTTCATCAAGATGTTGATGGTTCTGTTTTGGGGATTTCACGTTCTAAACTGATCACACGCCCTCCCCGTTTCTTGCCGTGGTTGATTGAAGAATACGGGCTTGGAGAGCTTACGCCTTATGTTCCAAACCTCTATGATTTGATTGATCAAGGGCTTCAATGGCAGCGGATACGTGGCTCACTTGCGGCAATAGAGATGGGGCTTGAATGGCTCCAGATTTCGGCACGCTTTCAACCCGCATGGACGGGGCGAGCATGGTGGAATTCCTTTCAACTTGATTTTGATCACTTGCCTGAACGGAAAAGCCTTGAAGCCATTGAAGCAATCACCGACCTTTCAAAAAGTTTGCGCTCTGATTTTCGTCGTGGTGTTTATGGTTATGATGTGCAAGCTGTTGAATGCAATATGTCACGCCTTGATGACAGCATGTTGGAGTATGAAAGCGGTGTTCGCTTAACAGCTGGGGGTACTTTGTTTTCCTTTGGGCGCACAACAGAGATAGAGCACGTTCTCTTAAGAGAAGAAGGCAGGCTTATTGGCAATTGGATAGATGATGCGGATGAAGAGTTAAGCTGGGAACAAATCGATTATCCATGGGATATGGCAAATTTTCCGTGGTGTTCGGTCAAAAAACATGAACGCGATATACTGATGGCAGAGTGGTTTCATGGTCGCACGCTTTATCTCGTGTTAAGAGACAGCCAAGATGGTGTGATTGGGTTTCGAAGATGCTATGCTGTAGCGCCTGTCGAACAGGTTTTAGAGGGTGTTTACAACCATTCAGGCAATCACTATCAGCCCTCCCCGAGGGGCACGGCGCTTCTTGTTGCAGCCCGTACAGATTTTCACGATGTTGACCGCAAACAAGCAGCATTTGTTTCTGTTCTCGTTCATGCTACCCCTGCAGAAAACATAGCGGTTGGCAAGCTTTGGTTGGAGCTTGATGAACTCAATGGCGGTGTCGAGATACTCAAAACGCCCATTAATATTCCTTTGCGTGCCGATGTTCGCGAACAATTCAAGATTTTATTGAGGTTTTAATATGAAGCATGAAAGTGGTTTACCCTTTGCAATTGACAGATCTCGCGGCAAAGAGGAACAACAAAGTGTTGTCTTTTACGGCACGCGTCCGTTTATTCAAAGTGGTGAACTGAATGAAGTTCAAACCATTATAAGGGGACGGCATGACCGTTTGGGGCGCCTTGTGGCACAAGAAGGAGACCGCGTTGAACGGGCTGATGCTTTTGTCAACAAAAAGACAAGGACCGTAACGTTAACGGAGGGCAAGATTTATATCGCAGGCGATATTTTCCCCGTTGCACCTGCTGTACTCAACAATGTTGCCATGATTGGGCGCTTGGAAATTGGTGTGAAGCTACAAAAAAAATGGGTGACATATGAGGATGATCCAGAGCTGTTGGGGCAAGTCCCTGGCACATTGGCAGAAGGAGAAGTAGGCGCCGCACGCGAAACAGCAAAGCTTGTTTGGGCACTGAAAGAGGATGCGCAAAGTGGCACTTTCTTTCCCGTTTATATCTTACAAGATGGTGTTCTGATTGATCAAAAATCCCCATCACTGCTTGAACCCGCCATGCAAGCTATTGCGACGTATGACCGTGCCCATGGGCATTATATCGTGAGTGGCTGCCGTGTGAGCGCATTGGGAGCCAATAACAGTTGCCAAGTCTTTAGTATTCAAGAAGGAGAAGCCAATATCAATGGCTTTAAACGCAAACGCCTTGCTGCTTTGCGCCATGAAGAGACGGAAGACTTTTCGACAAGCGTTGTTCCAAGCGAAACGCATATTTTTGCGCCTCCAAAAGGGAAAACAAGTTTTACCTTTAAACCCTATTATTTTCCTATTGCCGATATTCAGTCTCTTTTATTGACAAAAGAAAAAACCGTTAACGTCACCCGTGGTGCAGTTGCTTCGGGGCGTGATGGTGTTCCTGATAAAAGCATCACCGCGTTTATTAAAGTTGTTCAAGGAAGCAAGGAATTTAAAGAAGGCACAGATTTTAAAAAAACCGGAGACACCATTGATTGGGCACCCGTGGGAGACGAACCTTTACCGGGGAGCAGCTATAAGGTGACTTATCGTTATCGCGCAAAAATCACGGCTGATAAAGTAACAGCGCAGGAAATTACCATCTCAGGTGGGGCGCAAGGTGGTGATATTATCGTCAGTTACACTTACAAATTGCCCCGCATTGACCGTATAGGACTGAACACAGGGGGCAATGTGGTTTACATCAAAGGTATCTCGGCAGATCACCCCATGGCACCGAGTGTCCCTGATGATGTGTTGTCCCTTGCAACGATCACCAACAATTGGCTTGAAACGCCGGTTGTTGTCAATGATGGCACACGTGTTGCCCCCTATGATGAGATGTGGCGCTATTTTCAACGGGTGCTCTCCCTTGACCGTCTCATGCAGTTAGAGCGCATTAAAAGCAATGTGGACTCTAAAGAACCTGTCGCCAAAAAAGGCATGTTCGCTGATCCCTTTCTTGATGACTCTTACAGAGATGAAGGCTTTCAACAAACGGGGGCTGTAGGCAACGGCATTTTGCAGCTTGCTATTGACCCAACATTCTATACCGCTCCTTTAAAAGCGCCTGTCACGCTTGACTGGACAAATGAAGTGATCATTGCGCAAGAGTTGACAACGGCTTGCGAAAAAATCAACCCCTATCAAAATTTTGCACCCCTGCCTGGTACAGTAACCCTTGAACCCGCGACAGACTTCTGGCACGAACAGCGCACCGATTGGCTCTCTGGCGTCACCAATCAGATCATTATGGGAAAACATCGCGGCAGTACCATACGTAGAACAGAAGTAAGCGATAATTTCATCAACACACACCAAGAACAAATCGACTTTTTAAGACAAATTACCCTTCACTTTAAAATTGAAGGCTTTGGCAGTAGCGAAATCTTGGAAAGTCTTACCTTTGATGGTGTG
>NZ_JBHIMO010000035.1:0-5360 GCF_042194195.1 Bartonella sp. MR30HLJHH
GTTCTGATATTGGCTAAAAGCGCGTTTTGTTTAGCCATATCGGTTAATCCACTGTAGAAGAGAGCATTTGGCATGACTAAATAGCTTGCTGTTTGTGGTACAGGGGCAACGGCAGGGATATTTGTTTCAGGATCAGGAGTTGAACCAGAGCCAGAACCATTTCCAAGCAGTTCTGGTTGCAAACGGAAATCCCAGAAATCTTCATTCTTTTCATCAAAGAGATTTTGCGCAATATTGGCTTTGCCTTGGCTTGAGTCTGGTCCATAAGCACGTAGTGTATACATATCCGGTAAGCCACCTCTTGTGGTATAGCCATTTACAAGTTTGAAAGAGTTTTCTTTTGCTTTTCCAGAAACTTGAATAAGTGAAAGTCCACGGATATTGGCAGCAGCAGAGGTATTTGCTTTGACATTGTTCCCTTCTAAGCGCCCCGTAACATAAACTGATGTGTTACCAGAGACATCCCCATTGATCAAAAGTCTATCGGTTTTTTGGTCATTTATTGCAGCACCATCACTCCATTTTGCGTTGAAGTAAACCTTCGCATCACCCGTTGCATTGTAGACTGCTTTTGTGTCTGGTTTACCAGAACCTATATGCAATGTGTGATAATGCTCTTCTGTTGGTCCATTAAAGATAATGGAGCTATTGTCGAGATTAAGCGTGGAAATATCAGAACGAGATCTTTGAGCAATATCAATCAGTTGTCCATCATCATCTTTTTCTTTTGTACTGGTCTTTAGTGTCCATGTTGTCTTGTTTTTCAGATCAAAGTGTACATTTCTGTCTTTAGCAATATTTGCTCTGCCTTCTAAAGTAGACTGATCAGCGCTTAAGGTGAAGGTGCCGTTGGAGATCGCTTTAACCTCTTTACCATCCCACAAATCTTTATCTTTCCATGACGTTTTGTCCCAAAAAATACCATCTCCTAATAATATGTCAGCATGAACTTCTGATTTTTTAAGATTGACTGTGCCGATTGATGGGGCTGCCGCATCTTCGATGCTTTTTTCAACAACAGTTCCAACAAAAATTCCTGTACCATTTTCAGCATGAAGCTCTGCATTGGTTAGATTGATCTCATTGCTATGATATTTTTGTGGATCATGTGAGTCATTTGGATTGTTGTCAGAGAAAGTTGCGAATTGTAAACCGGCAATTTCTGCTGTGGCAGAAACATCTTTCAGATCAATATGGCCGCCATTTATTACAACCAGTGCAGCTTTTTTTGCTTCTATTTTATTTTTCTTCCCATTCTGAGAAGTGTCGGATTGGGTATCTAGACCTTTAGAATTAGTATCAATAGCGCCATTAACCATTTTAGTTGTGCCATCTTCACCAGTAGCGAGACCAATATCAACATTTTGAATGGTTGTTTTGCCATTTAATTCAACTATACTACCGGCCTCCCAAGTGCTTACACCAACGGTTGCTTCTTCGGACTCACCACCGATTATTGTTAAATCTCCGCTAATGATTTTACTCCCACTATCAGCGTAAAGACCTTCATCAAAATTTTGAATGGTTGTTTTGCCCGTTAACTGAATTTCACTACCAGAGTCCCCCGTCCATACACCAGATCGTGCTTCATCGGGGTCTTGATCAATTACTTTACCACCGACTATTGTTAAATCTCCACTGGTAATTTTACCACCATTATAGGCTCCAAGACCGTACGAAACTTTTTCAATGGTTGTATGACCCTTTAATTGAATTTCACTATTGGGATCAATGGCTATTATACCAGAAGTACTGTATTCTTGGTTTTCATAAGTAGTTATTGTTAAATCTTCGCTGGTGATTTTACCACCTTTTTCTGCTCTCAGTCCGTTTCTAACTTTTTCAATGCTTGTTTTGCCTTTTAATTCAATTATGCTTCCAACGCCATTGGCATTTGCACCGTTTCCGAAGTTATTGGTTGTTAGAGTAACATCCGTAATTTCAATACGTCCACCATTTTCTGTAAATAATGCGCCTTCATGTCCATTCAAACTTCCTCCTATGACAGCCCCTCCTTTCATTGTGATCTTGGATTCTATACCATCTGCATGGAGTGCATTACTCTTAGATGATGCGACTGTAACATTGTTGTTTAAAGTAATGGTGCTGCCGTTCCCAGCATATACCCCATCAGTGTCCCCATCGAGTGATCCTCCAGACACTGTTATTGTTGAGTGATCCTCTGCAAATATGCCTATTAGTGCTTGAGTAACGGTTACATTGTTTAAAGTCACAGTGCTGTTTTTAGCACTTATTCCTAAGGGTAGTAAAAGGTTATCGTTTTCACTCGATATTACCACATCTTCCAGCTTGTTTTTTTTACTCTTACTGTCAGAAAAGGAAGCACCAGTGCTAGATAAAATGCCAGATGAGGAGGCACCCGTTCCAGAATATGTAATTGTTCCCTTAGTCATTTGAAGTGTAGCACCGTCTTTGGCTTCAAGGCCTAAGAAAATACCAGAACCAGTGCCTTTAATGGTTGTGCCCTCCAGTAACTCAATTGCACTGTTAGCACCTTCTGCTGTTACAGCATAGACGGTTTTGTTCGTGTCTTGGTTTATATCTTTATTCGTAACAATGGTTAAATGTTTTCCAATGATTTTTCCGCCATCTTTTGCGTGAATAGTTTCATAGGTTTTATCGGATACTGGTACTGTCTTTCCATCAGAAACTTCGAGGGTTTCAGCATGTACACTGAACTGGATGTTGAACAGGATGATAGCGGCTGTAGCCGTGCATGATAAAAGGGATGTTTTATACACTAGTATTCTCCTTATGAGAGCCCCCAAATATTCATTTCCCCGCGAACTTCATAAGAAGAAGTGAAAATGGATAGTTGTTATTAATTTCGATAATTGTCTTTAATTTGGTAAGACATTTTTAGTTTTTTGTCAAAATTAAAAATTAACTTATATTAAACTTGTATGAATTTATATTTAACACACAATGTGTTTATAATTATTTATATTATATAATTAAATTTATTGTAAATATATATTATATAAATTATAAATATTATTATAATACTTACATAAATTATATTGTTTTTTATAAAGTAATGATAATATTTTGTGTGATACTTATGCAGTTTTATATCTTATCAAAGTGAGTGATGACGGTAATACTCAAACACTGTTTCTAGCACTTTTGATTATTTCTACCTTATTTATCATAAGATTCTAATGTATTTTATCTTGATATCCAAAGGAGTTGACGACTCTAGTATACAGAATACATTTTTTCTTCTGTTGGGGATATTTTAATAGTATACGAACACTTGCTAGGTTTCTAGTAAATGCCTAATTTTTGGTAGATGTTGAAGTATCGATGACATTTGACAGAGCCAGAGTCCAAGCTCATAAATCTCAATCAATTAAAGTGCTTGAAGTTGAAGACTTGAAACCAACAGTACTTTTATATCATCAAAGTGCACCTTCATTAAAGGATCATTGCTTTCGTTATTTTGAATTTTTGACACACTCTTGACAAGAAAATCTAAAAAAATTGCTGCTGAAGAATTTTTTATAATATAATAATATATAACGTTTTTATGGTGATAGGTTTATGAGATATAAAGTTGAATTGGTAATCACCGTGATTGCTTTAACTCTCTCTGGTTGTTTTAACCTTGATTCTGAAAAGTTAAGAAGGGACGAGAGGCTTTATCATGATGCATTCATGGGCTGGTCTATGAAAGAAAAGTCTCTTGCAAAAAATTATACTGCTATCATCATGGCTGATCCGCAACCGTGGCGTTTAAACTCTGGTGATGCCAATGGAATATCAAACAGAGAGCCATGGTTAAAGATAAATGAGCAGGTTGCTGGTGTGATAAAAGCGCACAAGGCCGCGTTCCATATTGTCAATGGTGACTTGACGGAGTTTGGACAACAAAAGAACTATGATGATTATAAAAATGTTTATAAAAATCTTGGAGCGCCTGTCTATGAGGGGCTAGGGAATCATGATTATGCCAATAATGTTGGTAATTGTACAAATCCTCAAGAATTCAGTTTTTACAAAGATGCTTGTGCTATAAGTGCAGTTTCAAGAATGGTATCGGAAATCAAAAAATACCGTAGTCAATTATCGCATTTCAATGCAGATGTTACTGAAAGTTTGGTTCCCATTTCGGGTGGAAATATTCGCTCGATAAGGGGAAGTTTGAGTTATTCTTGGGATTATGGAGATGTTCACTATGTGCAGCTTCACAATTATCCAAGCTATACGGTTCGTTTGATGGGACAGTCTATACAGGTGCAAATCAATAAATCTTTAGATTGGCTTAGGAACGATTTAGCTGCTGCTGATGCAAGAGGTAAAGTGACAATCATTAATTTTCATGATGCGCGTGCTGCTTCCATTGATGGTGAATCCTTTTTTATTCGTAAAAAGAATGTTAAAGATTTGTCGGTCTTTAAGTCAATTATTACTTCTCACAATGTTAAAGCAATCTTCGTAGGTCACACGCATTATCAGTCTTATTGCCGTGCGAAAAATGATAAGGTTTTTGGAAATATCCCTATCTATACAGCTGGTGCGCTTTTTAATGGAGATTATTACCTCATAGATGTGAAGGGAAAGACCATTCACGTTAAAGCCTATAATGGAGAAATAGGAAAACCGCTTTTAATTAAAGATCTTGGTGTTATAGGGAAAGACACCCAATTTTCCGCAAGTTGCAGTCAGTTATAATAGGATTTTTTCTTTGTTTTAAGGATGAAGGAAAAACGTATTATATGTGCGGATTTGAAGAGCAATGAGAGTGTCTAAGTATCACTTAAAAATAGAATAAAAAATCAGACATCTTTTTCATATTTTTTTTAAAAATGCTAAAATATCAGGTTAAGCGCTATAAGTGCAATGGTTTAATGTGAACAAAGCTTTAATACAAAGCGGAATAATGATTTGTTATTTTATTTTTTCTTTTTAGACTTTCATCTTTGAAGAGAAGAGGAGTGTGTCGAGGAAGTATCCAGAATTACCAAGAAAGCTTTTTGTTTTGATCAATTTTTTACTTATGATCTTCAAACAATTGATGTTTTTGATGCTGTACAATTTCTCTTGATTAACCGTATGGGCTTTTAATTGTATTACAATTTTATCTTCTTCTTTTATACGTAAGTAAATAGATACAATACGATACAAATATTGGTGTCTGTTTATAGTGGTTATGGTTTCACGCAATTACTCTTAGATGACACTCACACGTCTTGACAGTTTTATCTTTGTTTGGAGAGAAGTGTAAAAAGGGGATTTTAAGAAGTTTCAGTTTAGAAAGAGTTTTTTGCCCGCGAAAAGCTCTCTGATGATGCCAAGGCAAGTATGGAACAAGCTGGGGAAGATTTAGCGAGTTGGAT
>NZ_JBHIMO010000036.1:0-5284 GCF_042194195.1 Bartonella sp. MR30HLJHH
TATGAATGAAGATTACAGAGTTGGAGCACCGGTCTTTGATGATGAGAGCTCTTTTGATGCTGGCACTTATGATGGTGAAACGATTGATAATGATGACATTACGTCTCCAAAGCCGGTTTTAGAGACCGTTGAAAAGCCTTCAGAGATTGTTCCTAGTATAGAACAGCAGCGTATGGAGCAACAAGCCAAACAAGCTCGTGAAGCGCTTGTCAAGCTTTATGAACCCCAATCCCAGACGCCAATGGTTGAAGGTGAAAATGCACCCCCAGACCCTACACAAGACATTATTGGTTATATGGGTTGGATAGGAAAAAAGATTCGAGAGCAGGATGCGTATATTAGGGAACAGAAAGAAGCGCTAAGACAAGCTGAGGAACAGCAGCAGCATGATATACGTCTTGGTCAGTTTTTCAACAATTCTGTTAAGTCGTTTCAAAATAAATCCAGTGATTTTGGTGATGCGGCAAATTTTCTTTATGAGAAGCGTGCGAAGGAATTGAGTTCTTGGTCGTCACTTTATCCTGAGTATGCAGATCCAAACACAATTTCTGAGATCATAAGGAATGAATTGCGTACGATTGTAGCGACTTGTGCACAAAGAGATCTCAATCCGGCAGAAGAGATTTATAGAATAGCGCAAAATCTTGGCTATCAGAACCAAGCATTACAAGCGAATAATCAAGTTGCAGAACTTCAAAGCCGTCAGAATTCTGCGAGGACTTTAACGGCATCTGGTGGAGGGGGGAGTACAGGTCCACTTTCATGGGAAACGATGGACGCTATGACGGATAAAGAGTTTCAAGCATGGTACAGCAATCCAAAGAACCGAGTGCTTATACGCAAATTGAGTGGTGCGGATGATGAAGATTAAGTGAAAGACTTGTAGAGAATAAGCCGCCTTTGGTGCGGGTTAGTAGTCCGGCTTTAAGCCGGTTTTTTTATAGCAAAGAAAGGTGAAATAAATGGCAACAACACATATAGGGATTAATGATCCCCATGCGTTAAAAACATGGGCGAGAATTCTTGATGCGGAGGTCTCCAAAGCAACTCCTATCGCTCCTTTGATGGGGCAGGATTCCAATAGCATTATTCAGGTGAAAACAGAGACGCAAAAAGGCAAAGGGGATTGTGTAACATTTAGTCTGCGAGCTCAGTTATCAGGACGTGGTGTGAGTGAGGGCGAAACCCTTGAAGGCAATGAAGAGGCACTCCAATTCCTTCATGATAAACTGTATATCAATGAACTTTATCATGGAACAAGAATTGCCAATGAAGGCACTATTGATAATCAGCGCACATTGTTTAATTTGCGCGAAGAAGCCAAAAACAGTTTATCAGATTGGTATGCGGACCGTTTGAGTTTGATGTTTTTCGTTCACGCTTGCGGTTATACAGCCAACAGGCTTAATTTTGAGGGAGAACCGGTTGATCTTGATCCTCTTTTTTGGGGCTTTAATGCACCATTAGCTCCAAGCAGTAAGCGCATTGTGCGACCAGAAGCAAAAACCAAGGATGAAGAGCTTACAGAAAAAGCCAAACACAGCTTTAATCTTAAATTGATAGATGAAGCGGTTCAGTGCGCTAAGCTAGCGAATCCTAAAATTAGACCGGTTCGCGTGAATGGCGAGAGTGTTTATGTGTTGTATTTGCATCCCATTCAGGTGACACAATTGCGCACTAATACAGAGACGGGTCAATGGCTTGATATTCAGAAAGCTGCTTATACCGGTTCGCGTTCCAAAAACCCAATCTTTGATGGTTCTCTAGGCATGTACAACGGTGTGATTTTACGTGAATCAGAGCATGTCACCAATGGTGTTAAATCCACGGATAGTACACGTCTTGCAGGTGTGCGCCGTGCTGTTTTGCTTGGAGCGCAAAGTGTCGTTATGGCATTTGGTAAGAGTTACGGTAAGACCCGCTATAAAATCGAAGAAGAAACCTTCGACTACAAACGCGAATACGGTTTTGGAGTGCATACAATTATGGGCATGAAGAAAACGCGTTTCCAAATGCCCGGAAGAGCACAAGGAGCCCAAGATTTTGGAACGATAGTTATCCCCACCTACAGCGGTGAAGTTGAGTGATGAGGAAAGGAAATAGGACATGGTAGATGGCGTAACAGGACACTTACACGGCAGAGATCTTCATACACATCAGGTCAGTTTTTTGCGTTTGAATATCTCGCATAAAGATAAGCATTTGACACGCAAAATCGGGACTTTACCGCGTGGTGCAATGATCCTTTCGATTAAAGCGTTTGTGAAGACAGCGTTTTCGGATGCGAAATTAAAGATAGGTAGCACCTATGGGGGTAATGAGTTTAGTGAAAAGGACATCAAAGCCCAAGGTACGCAAGATTTTACATCAACCAACCAAAAAGAGTTTGTTTCAGAAGATCAAGAGCTTACGCTTTATGCAACACGGGATAAAACAACCGCGGCTGGTGAGTGTGTTGTGGTCGTGCAATTCGTGACCAATCGTTGAGAGGTATAGGGGAAGGCTTAATTCCCCTCACGATTTATGGAGCAGATTGTACAGAGAGTTGCAAATTAAGGGCAGATAAGACAGCGACTAAGGTAGAAAGTTTAGGGTCACCTGTTTTGCTTAAAGAGCGGTATAATCCACTGCGTTCGCGATTGGTTTCTTTTGCTAAGGCACTCATATTTTGTGCTCTAGCAACAATACCAAGGGCATCCGCTATATGAGAGGCATCACCAGTTTTGAAGGCTTCATTTAAAAAGACTTCTTGAGATTCTGGTGTTGTGAGGTGTTTTTCAAAGTTAAAGGTTTTCAATTTCATTTTTAAGATCCTCTAAAAGAGATAAGGCTTTTTGAATATCACTGGATTGTGTGGATTTGTCACCACCACAAAGCAATATAATGATTTTATCGCCTTTTTTTGTAAAATAAATTCGGTAACCAGCACCATAGTGGATACGTAATTCACCTATACCATTAAAAAACTTTGCATCACCCAAAAGCCCTGAACGAATTCTATGAAGCCTTGCAAGAATTATATTAGCAGCTTTTCTGTCTTTAAGTTTTTCTAACCAGTTATCGAATTCATCTGTTGTTTTTATTATCGCTACCATCAGTGCATTATAATACACAAAATATATAATATCAATAGTAATAATTTTTACAGAAAGGTATTTTGATGACACGTCATTATATTCGGGTTAAGACCGGAGGACCGATACCAGTAAAGCGAGATGTTTATCGCCATAAGAGAACACTTTCGCACCTTGTGTCGGTCATCCAAGATGAGATTGATGACATAGCCGATGAGTATGTTCATCAAATCCAAGAAAGTATTTTTGCAGCCATTCGTTTTTGTGAACGAGAGACCTTTTACTTTAACGAAAGCCGTGATGTGGTGTTTGAGACACGGGCGGGACAAGGTGTTTATGATGCAAGCACTACCAGCCATATCGAAAGTGCTGTTAAAATCAAAAACGTTTATCTGAGTTCTGATCAACATCATAAGTTTGCCTTGGAATGTAAGGACCATGTTTCTTTAGAGCCTTTGTTATCATCAGAGCAGCAAGGAACGCCGATTTGTTACAGTTATTTTGATAGGAAATTACATCTTTATCCCACGCCGGATAGAGCCTATCAGATTCAACTCATTCTCTCTCCATTGCGTTTATCAGAGATAGAGAGTGTTGATGAGGAGCATCCATGGTTTGTGCATGCCTTTGATTTGATTAAGGCGCGTGCAAAATACGAACTTTACAAGAATATCCTTAAAGACCCCGATTGTGCAACGGCAGCTTACAATGACTTTAACGAACAGTTGCATGAATTGCGTGCAGAGACGTCTCAACGTCATAACGTGACCAGAATAATGCCAACGGATTTTTAAGATGGTTTATTTTCCCATTGCCGATTACAGACCGGATGTTGCGGTTGTCAACGGCAGTTTTACGGATAGCCTTGTGAATGTTTTGCCGGCAGATGGCGGTTACATACCCATGCCTAGTGCAATGGTTGTGTCTCATCCTTTGGAAGAAAACCCATTGGGTTCAATCGCCTTTAGAAGCGGTAATGGTGTTAAGATAATCGTAGGAGGAAAGCAAAAGCTTTACAGTTATGATAGTCAAACGAAAGGTTGGAAAGACATAAGTCAAAGTGGTGTGACCTATCATGCGCATGAGGATAATCAATGGTCATTTGCTCTGTTTGGTCAAAGAATTATTGCGGTCAATAAAAATGATAAACCACAAGTTTTTAATACCCATAGTTCTGAACGATTTGAAGATTTAGGAGGCAATCCGCCGAAAGCAGGCTTGGTGAAGGTTTGGGGACCTTTTGTTTGTTTGATGCAATTGACAGATAACCCCAATCGCATTCATTGGTCAGGTTTGGATGATGCAACTCATTGGACAGTTAAGCAGAAAGATTGCGATTTTCAAGATTTTCCGGATGGAGAATATGTTCAAGGGGCAACAGAATCCACCAATCCCCTCATTTTTATGCGTTCTGCTATTTATGCTGGAACCTTTGTTGCGGGTTCTAAAATTGTGTTTACATTTCAAAAGATACAAGACAAGCGAGGAGCCCGCAGTGCAGCCTCTATAGCATGTCGAGGGAGTGATGCTTTTTTTGCAGGTGATGGTGGTTTTTATCAGATGAGTTTGGATGGTCAACTTTTACCGATAGGTTTTGAAAAGGTTGATAGAACGGTTTTTAAAACATTTGATAAGTTTGCTCTTGATGAGATGCAAGGAGTTATAGACCCCATTGATAACCGGATTTATTGGTCCTTAAAAAGAGGCAATAACGAACAAACCACCTTTGTTTATGATTGGGGCTTGCAGAAATGGTCGACGCTACAGGGAAAGATTTTCACGTTGTTTCCAGTGTTTACAACAGGTTATACTTTAGAACAGTTAGATGAGATTTCGCTCAATCTTGAGGCATTGCCTGCTTCTTTAGACAGCCCCCGTTGGCAAAGTGGCGCTCCAATGCTTGGTGCTTTTGATGAAAACAATCGGCTTGTTATGTTTACAGGAGCCCCGATGGAGGCAACGGTTGTTTCGCAAGAGATGGGGGCGCCTGATGGAAGTTTTAACTTTATCACGAAAATGTTTGCCGAAGTTGATACAACACAAGGTCTTTTAAGCATAGGGGAACGTCGTCTTCGCAATAATCAGACGCCGATCACATGGCATAAGGAGAGGGTGTGTTCGTATGTCACGGGCGCTTATCATGGGCGTTCGCGCAATCGTTATCACCGGTTTAAATTGCGCATTCCTAAGAATGAACCTTGGACGATGAT
>NZ_JBHIMO010000037.1:0-5083 GCF_042194195.1 Bartonella sp. MR30HLJHH
GATTGAACCGCGCGAAGGGGACGGGTGCCGTCGTCAACCTCGACAACTTCAACACCGTGTAGAAAACCTGTTGCCATACTTTATGCTCCTTTAAATGAGGGGTGAATGAAAATGAATGGGAAAAATGAGAGGTAAAGAGCCGCTCTTGAGAAAGGTTTGTTTTCAACAAGCACTTTCTTTTTATAAATATCTTGACTTAGTCCCAAAATGGTACTAAGATTGATAAAAATCAGGATACACTTATGAAAATTGTTAAAATCTCCACACTTCAAACTTTTTGGGCTCGATATCCTGATGCTGAACAACCGTTAAAAGCATGGGTAGATGAAGCTAAAAATGCGCAGTGGCGTTCTCCTCATGACATTAAAGAGAAGTATAAAAATGCAAGCATATTAAAGAATAATCGTGTTGTTTTTAATATTAGAGGCAATGATTATCGTTTAGTTGTTTCAATCTTTTATCCAGCAGGTTGGCTTTATATAAAATTTATAGGGACACACAAACAGTATGATGCAATTGATGCTAATACTGTAGAACTAAAGGAATTTAAGAAATGAATATCAAACCACTTCGCACTGAAAGAGATTATCAAGAAGCTTTAGAAATTGTGTCTGCAATGTTTGACAATCAACCTAAAGAGAATACTCCAGAATTTGATCAAATGGAGGTTCTTGTGTTGTTGATTGAAGCGTATGAAGCAGAACACTATCCTGTTTCTCCTCCTCACCCGATTGAAGCTATTAAATTTAGAATGGAACAAATGAACTTAAGTGCTAAAGATCTCGTTCCTGCGATTGGTCATTTAAATCGTGTTTATGAAATCTTGAGTGGTAAAAGAAAATTAACACTGCGCATGATTAAAAACTTGCACCAACAGTTCAATATTCCACTAGAAAGTCTGATAGCTTAGGTTTTATACTAATTTATTTTTTTGAAAGATTTTTAAGGGGTTTCAAAAGGTCTTCAAAGATCATTTAAAGACCCTTTAATATGTATTATTTCTCGTTTTAGAAATCGCAATTTGAGATGATCAGCTCTTGAGCCGGCATTGGATTATTTGAACCACATGTATAAGATGTATTCACTTCTTTTAGTTTAAATTGGCTAAAGGTTTTTCGGATCTCTGGCACATCATTGAGAGACAGAACAAACTTTCCCTTTAATTGTGCAAGCAGTGTGGACATCGTCTGGTAATCCTCTCGCTTAAACAAATCCTTGCCATAGCAATTCTCAACGCCCCAATAAGGTGGATCAAGGTAAAACAAGGTCGTTGGCCGGTCATAACGCCTGATAAAATCAAACCAATCTAAATGTTCAATAGTGACACCTGATAAACGCCGGTAAATAAGCTTTAAGAACCCTTCAAGTTTGAAAGAGTTAAACCGTGCACCACGGTGGGGATCAACTCCAAAGGTACGCTTTGCCACCTGCCCACCAAAACTCAACCGCTGTAGATATAAAAACCGCAAAGCTCGCTCTAAATCCGTAAGCGTCTTTGGATCTTGTAACGTAAAACGTTGAAACGCCTCACGGCTGCTAATCTGGAACTCCAACAGATCCATAAAAGGGTGATAATGGCGTTGCAACACCCGAAAAAAATTCACCACATCGCCTGAGCGATCATTGATGACTTCATATAAGGGAATCAATTTCCGCCTAAAGAATATTCCTCCCATGCCAACAAAAGGTTCGGCATAAGTGCGATGGGGAATGCCTTCAATGATTTTGATAATGGTTTTTGCCAACTTTATTTTGCCACCAACATAAGCGGCAGCTGGTTCTATAGGATCAATAGATTTTAATTTTTCTTTACAAAGTGTATCCATCATTTTTTAACACTCTTTCATCTATAGTAGCCATCTTCTCACTGTTTCCAAGTGATAAGAAGTGGCTGCGATGTTGAGTTGAGTTGCATCGGACGGGTTGGTCGCTAAACTTCTCCCGTTGGCTGGACTACCAGCCCAGCCTCTATTTTTGTTTCTTTCTTTGGTTTGGAGTTTCTAGGATAATTTCTGTGATATATCTGCTTGATTTCTCATAGCGATAGGTTATCAGAGCGGCTTGCCAAGAGTCGTTGATCTCTTTACAAAATTTTTGAAGTAGAAGAGGGGATTAGTCATGATTTCGGGGCATCCCTCTAGAGATAAAGAATGACTTCACTACAGTGCAGCAGAGACTATTCACTTCTGTTGCCATCTTGTTCTCCAAATTAAAGAAGAGACTATAACAACCATCATCATGCTCCATAAGCCTGACACTGTCAGTCAAAAAAAGCCCTTTCAAAGGGCTTTTAAAGAGCGATAAAAGGACTTAAAAACATATAAACCTGCTTATAGAACAGCTATCCATTTGACTTCTGTCGTATCTTGGTTACTTGTGCATCCATTTATTCTTTCCATAATCTTATAAGAACAGCGCCATCAGCACCAGCACCACTTGGAGAAGAATCGTCATGAGCACCAGCACCGCCACCACCAAAACCACGCCCTGCTTTTCCCGAACTATAGGAACCTTTGCCTAGTCCTCCAGCGCCACCACGTGATGTATCGCCCCCAGCATTTCCCCCATTCCCACTTGTTTTACTCGTAATTCCATTCGTTCCAGCATAACCATTTCCGCCTTTGGCAATTCCTAGATGTTCGTCTGTTGCTAAACCAAAGTTTCCACCTGTACCTCCAGCGCCACCAGAGCCTGAATAGTAGGTAGTCGTACTACCACCAAATCCCGAATGAGAGGTATAGGAGTAAGCACCTCCACCACCTTTTCCTCCTGTAGCGGTAATAAAATTCTTTCCAACGGCTGTTATTCCTCCAGACTTACCTGTTACAGTCCGCCCTGAAACAGAATCTCCTCCTTTACCAATAGCGATATTCTCATGACCCTTTAAACTCGCTTTATAACCATACCATACCGTACAACCGCCACCGCCGCCACCGCCTCCTAAGTAATAAGAATAACCACCCCCACCACTGCCGCCGCCACCCCAGGCTGTAATTTCGACTTTGGTTTTATCCGTTACCCAGTCTGGCCACTCAATTTTTCCATCCTGCGTATAGAGCAATTCAGCATCGGCAAGAGCCGGCCAATTGGTGATTTTATCGGTCAAATCTTTTTTAAGACTCTTTATCTGTGCCAAGATGGCTGCATCCACTTGCGCTTTCGTATAAACAAGATCTCCATCGACTTTTAAAGGTCCTTTAAGCAAGCTACCACTCGCACTTAAGTTTGTGACCACTTCACCATTATGGGTGAGATTAAACGACGAATTACCCAACAGTTCTAAACCACCATTTATAGTAACTTTACTGGTAAATTTATTATAACTTTGCCATTCATTTGGGCTTGCTAGGCGCCCATAGCTTGTGAGATCTTCATTAAGCTTGACTCTAAATTTATCGAGCCCCACAATATCTTCAATCTTATGTTGATGAGAGCCAAGCAAAGATACAGCACTGCCAAAGGTGAAGTTATTATTGCTTGATTTATAGAGAACATAATTATTTGCGGCATCTTTTGCGCCTTCGATATCGCTTAAATCAGCAAATGAGAAAGTTTTATCCGCTGCCATTTTGCCTTTGAGAGCTGCTTCAAGATCTGCAACATCACTTATGCTATGCGTGTGCTGTAAAGGTGCCTTTCCCTCTACCTTTTCCTCAACATCTGCAATGGCTTGATCAATTTTGGTCAAGTTTTCCCGCAAGATTGGGAATTCAGAACTGATAAAGCGTCCTTCTTTCGGCAATTCCATGTCGAGTTTTTTGGTTTTGGTCATCTCTGTTCTCCCCTCATAATATGCCGGCGCCAAAATCACTCAGCATTGACCGTGCCGCCGGTCCACCGGTAAGGGTCAATTTCAAACGTGCTTGTTTGGCTGTTTTATCGCTGCTTACAAATTTGCGCTCTGTCCAAAGAGGCTCGGATAACTGCTCTGTTTCGTCGAGTTTCAAAGGGGTGAAAGCCCCATCATCCAGCTGCATCTCCAGTGAAAAGGTTGCACCGCCCGGTAAAAAGGTTTTGATATAGCTGGTCAACCTTGCCTTTTCCCCAAAGGTGAAAGCACGGGTGACATAAGTGGCTGTTTTATGAATTTTCCCCGCAATCAATTGAACAGGAGCAAACAAAATAGGTGAGAGCTTCTCTGTCCCTTTGAGAATGGCGCGAAGCTTTACCTTTTCACTGATATATTCAGTAAGGCTTAGCAATTGAAAGGGAAGGAGTTGATAAACCGTGCCATTGTTTCGTTCAATTTCAAAGATGACAGAACAATCGCTTGAAGGCAATTCAATGGCTGCACGTATTTGTAAATCAGAGCAGTCCACAAGATCAAAAGTGCCTAAGTCTACGACTTTTTCTGTTTGTGTGTAGCGTGCGGCTAGCACCCTAAAGGCTAAAGCCTCATCTTGATGAGCAGTCCAGCTTTGTGCGTTAACTGAAGAAAATCGTGGTCCCGTTACATAAGGGTGGCTTGAAACATATCTCTGATGTTCTGCATCAAAATCCCCAAGCTTTGCCAGTGAGACAGAATGATTACTATCATCTGTCTTAATAACAAAAGCTGTTAAGCGGTCATCGGGGACAAGGAGTGGTACATCATAGCGTGCCTCTGCCCACCCTAGCTTTGCGCCCTTCATGGAATAAAAGCTTTGTGCTTGGATATCGGCGGTCGGATAACCGTTTTCAGTGGTGACCAAGTCAATCACCAAATCATGGTTTTGATTACCGATTTTGCAAAGATGAAAGTCAATACCGGTGATTTGCCGTGTTTCATCGGGGGTAAAAACTTGCGCTTGTGGGTCAAATTTCGTCCATATCTTCACCGTTGTGGTGCGCCGCATCACTTTTACATCAATCACGCCTTGACCGGTAAAAAGACCTGTTGCAATTGTTCCACCCATTCCCCGTGCCACAACATTTTTTGTGCCAGCCGTAATATTTTGTGGAATCGTGAAAGTGCCCTCAAGGGTGCCTTGTCTATCGGCAACAAGGCGGCTCGTTGGCAAGACATTCACACCATCAAAGGTAAGACTTTCCAAGATTTCGCTACTGCCAAAGCCTTCAATTTTAAAGTGAAGGGTAATTTGTC
>NZ_JBHIMO010000038.1:0-4848 GCF_042194195.1 Bartonella sp. MR30HLJHH
AGCACTCCCCATCATTAATTTTGGGGGGCTTTGGGGGTGCTTCTTATATGTATTATTTTATTTTTGATTGAAAAAAAATATATAAAGGGGGGAGTAAAAGGAACCCTCAAAATCCTCAAAACTAAGTACCATAATAGTTTTGATAGCATTTCTTATAAGTTACAAGCTATCTTTTGAAAGGCTTAAAGGATCAGCACTTTCCATGGTGAGACAGTCATCATTATCATCTGCTTCATCCACTTCCCCTGCCACTTCAACAAAAGTTGTTTTGGAGGCAACAGATACTGTTTGCGGATCCAAACTCAAAATTGGAACGTTTTTAGGAAAACCTGTTCAATAACGCTGGGCAAGATTAAGCGCGTTGTCAATATCATATTTTGTGATAGTATCTACAAAGCCTAGACGGTTTTTTCTTTGAAAACTCTCCTTATAAAACTTAAGTTTTTTGACATTGCCAGTTAAAATAAGTGCAATAAGGTGAAATTCTGCAAGGCAAAATTCACTGTTTGTTGGCAACGCCGCATAATCATAGATGATTTGGTTGGTGTTTTGGTTATCAGCCCATTTAAGAATATCCACACAGATTTGCTTTAGTTTGCCTTCTTCAACTTCAACACTAAAAACTGTATAAACTTCTTCTGCCTCTTTGAGAGCTATATATTGAGGATTCTCGGGAAAAACATCCCTATGAGCAGTGGAAAAGGCAAGTGTTGAAAGTGAAGCCTTGAATATAACGATCGGTGTTTTTCCTTTTCTATCAAGACTGTACATTATATTAATGATACGGTCTTTGCTTATAAAATAGGCATTACGATTATAATTTTTGTCGCAATAGACTGTCCAGTTCATCATTTTTAATGTTTCAGAAACTGTATTAAGAAGAGCCAAAGATTGTACACCAATACGTGCATCCGCCGCCTCTCGCTCCTTTAAAACGGTCAGATGTTCTTCAGCAAATTGAACAGCGTGATTAACATATTTTTCCACATCATCGTCATCTAAATATTCAGAAATCGTACCTGCTTTTACGGCATTTTGATAGGATTTCAGGACATCAATTTGACCTGTTAATGCTAAACAAGCCAAATGCCATGGGATATCGGGACAAGAGCTATATTTTTGAACAAGCGCTTTGCTTTCTATCGCTGCTTCTAAATCCTGAGCACGCGCCCATTGTATTACCCGCTCAGAAATTTTGATAAGCTCCTGCTCATTTAATGTCTCTACACGAATATCAATCCCTTTATCAACACCACTAAAAACCCCTCCCCCAATCGTATTAAAAGACTGATAAATATTTGTAGCTGATATCTGCCTACATTTTCTACTATCGTGAATATAATGGCAAGCTACAGAAATATCTTCGTTGGAGATCTCTGCTTCAAGATGAACATTGTAATCATCATTTGGAAGACGTATAAAACCAAAATCAAATTGAATGAAGCGGTCGGGCAAAACCAACCACATTTTTCCAGGCTCTGTGGCAAACCACCCTTGGGTTTTAAGAATGCGTGTTGCTGCTGTAAGACTCATCAAACGCTGTTTCGGTTTTTTGCGTGTTAAAATGTCATCCAATTCGTTATTTTTATAAGCCTCAGCAAAAAAGATAACGCGCTCAACCTGTGTCATCTTTTCATAATCAGAAAACTCTGGTGTATATAATTGAGGTGTAGGTTTGTAATTCCTTAAAGCTTCGGTATCGCCGAGTAGAGCCTTTGCAACGAGAGAACGATTAGCAGATTCTTCACGTAATTTTTTCTCAATATCTTGTGCTTGCGCCCAAGCTAACACTTTGTTTAAAGCTATCTTAACGTGGTTTTCAAAAAACTCCAGCGCTGTAACTCCAAAATCTTCTTCTGAAGAAATCAGCATATCCTCATATAGAGGTTGAGATTCTTTACCGTTAGCATATTCACAGCCAAGACAATAAGCAGCAGTAGTAAGACTGACAGAAACCCACAATCTTCCGCTATCCCGTCCATAATCTATGACACCATAATGAATACGCACTATGCGATCGGGGAGGTGATAATAAGCAAACATATCACCCATTTCATCGCGATGGGGCTCCCAACCAACTTTTTTTAAAATCTCTGTTGCGTCTTTAGTTTGAATCGTCATTACCCCCCAGCATGTTCCATAATTCTTTTACAGAGAAATTCATAAAAATTACTTGCGTAATACTGGGGATCGCTAGGTGGAAACTTAAGATAGAGCGGACACTCTCCATCTCGAAACTGAGTATAATCAAAGTAAAATGTCTCACCAAAATCAGTTCTACTCACAACAAGCTGTTCTGATGTCGCAAAACCATGTTTCCTATGATATAAGTTTTTATGCACAATATCACCAGCAGGATTATCTTCAAAACTTGCGTTATAAATGCTAAAAATTTCCTCATAACCAATTTCTCCTCCTCCATAATTTTTTAAAAAACTTTTGTAGGACGAGGTGAATTGTAAACCAAGAGTTCTCTCAGCCTTTTCAATCAATATATCATCAGGAGCATCCTCTGCAGAACCAAAATTGATAATCTCTTCATCATATTTATTCACTTTATCAATTAATACTGCAACATCATCTAAGGTATAGGTTTTCATAGATGATCCTCCTAAAAGGGATTAACAATTCTTGCATTTTTTGAAAACAAAAAAGAATGACGGCTTTAACAGTGTATTTCAAAAGGAAACCGCCCGACAAAAAGCGTCATTCCAAATTAGCTATAATTCTTTTACAGAGGAATTCATAGAAGTTACTTGCGTAATGCTCTGAATCTCCAGATGCAATTTCAACATAGAGTGGGCATTCACCATCCCGAAACTGAGAATAATCAAAATAAAATGACTCATCCAAATCATTTGTACAAACGACAAGCTGTTGTGGTTTTGCTAAACCATTTTTTATATCTGTTAAGTGATTGTAAACAATATCATCACTACGTGCAATCTCAAAGTCTATAAGATAAACGCTCATTATTTCTTCATAACCAATTTCTCCTCCTCCGTAATTTTTTAAAAAACTCTTGTAGGAAGTTGTAAACTGCAAACCGAGAGTTTTCTCTGCTTTTTCAATTAGTACATCATCAACTGCTTCATCTGTAGTGCCAAAATCGATACTATCGCTATATTTATCAACTAGTACTACAACATCATCTAAGGTATAGGTTTTCATAAATCTTCCCCTGCATGTTCCTTAATTTTTTTGCAAAGGAATTCATAAAAGTTACTTGCATAATAAAGGGGATCTCCAGATATTACCTCAAAATAGAGTGGACATTCACCATCCTGAAACTGAGAGTAATCAAAGTAAAATGTCTCACCAAAATCTGTTCTACTCACAACAAGCCGCTGTGGTTTTGCTAAACCATTTTTTATATCATTTAAATTTCGATAAACAATATCACCAGCATGAATGCCCTTATACTCCGCATAAACGCTAAAGATTTCCTCACTACCAATTTCCCCCCCTTTATAATTTTTCAAAAAACTCTTGTAAGAAGATGTAAATTGCAAACCAAGAGTTTCCTCAGCTTTCTTTACCCATATATCTTCTACCGCATCCTCTGCAGTGCCAAAATTAATAATATCACTATATTTATCAACTAATTGTGCAACATCAGATAAAGTATAAGTTTTCATAATTTGTTCTCCATAAATTGTTATTTTTTTAGCTTCATCTTTTCTTCTATAATCTTAGCCCGTTCTTGCCAATATTTTGATCTCCATCTATCAAACATATCTCTATCGATAAGCGATTTTTGTGTTTTAGGATAAATATGAATAACAGAAGTATATTTTTGATGAAACGTCTTTCTAATCTCTGCGATAGGGCCATCTTGTATTTGCAACATATGATGCAACTCTATAGGATCGCCATCAAAGCCAAGAGGCGCCCTTCCTGTTTTCATCCTCTCAATATTGGTACCCTCTACCGTTTTTCCTTTTTCTTCCCAACTAACAATCTGGTTAGGATCAAACAGATCTTCTCTTTGATAGACTTTGTTTGTCTGAGTAATTTTTTCTCCCTTGTAAGTCATTTCAAACTCAACCTCAATGGGATCCGCTGACCAGAATTTTCTTTCCTGACCCAAATATTGAGTTGCAACAATTTCATCACTCATCTTTCCAATTGATTGAGCGATTTCCTCTCCTGTCTTAACAGCTGCTGTTTCAGTTTTAGCAGCGAATTTGATGAGATCTTTTTCTACAAGCTTGCCAACAAGCTTTGCACCTCCCTTGGCTGCTGAAACAGCACCGTCAGTAAGCACTGTAGAACCCACTATATAAGCCACATCTCCTAATGGTTTACCTAGCATT
The DNA here is from genome assembly GCF_042194195.1 of Bartonella sp. MR30HLJHH. Taxonomy (NCBI): domain Bacteria; kingdom Pseudomonadati; phylum Pseudomonadota; class Alphaproteobacteria; order Hyphomicrobiales; family Bartonellaceae; genus Bartonella; species Bartonella sp. MR30HLJHH. Next base: position 4,317 of record NZ_JBHIMO010000038.1, read on the forward strand.
TCGCCAGATTCAGCACCAGCACTGAATGCTCCATCCCTCCCTTTCTCCATTGTTTCATGTATGTGATCTATATGCCCCCCAAAGGAATCCTTTATGTGATCTATACGCCCTCTAAAGGAATCCTTAACACCTCCCCAGAATTGACCAACTCCTTCCCAAAGTTGACCAGCACCTTCCCAGACATCATCAAATATATGCCCACTCGTGGCCCAAGCTTTTGCTGTTCCAACGCCTTGAAGGGCACTTTGATAGATCTCATCAACTGAACTGTTTCCTATTGCCGATCCTAATTCTTTAACGTCATGAACTGTCGCATATATTCCGTTTCCTATTGCCGATCCTAATTCTTTAACGTCATGAGCTGTCTCAGATATTCCGTTTCCTATTGCTTTTACGGCACCAACAATCGTACCCTTCGCAAGACCTATCTCAAAAATCCTATCTTGCTCTTCACTAATCTCGAACCATTTTTCGTTAACCTCTCTTCGACACTGATCATCAGGGCACTCTTCTAACTCTTTCTTCTTCTGAG
>NZ_JBHIMO010000039.1:0-4750 GCF_042194195.1 Bartonella sp. MR30HLJHH
TCTTTAATTGGTGCTTTTTTATCGTACATGCGAACGAGAAGCGTCATATAAGCGCCCCTTTGCTCTAACGTCATTCCGTCTGTACCACTTATCCAGTCATACAAATGGAATCTTATCCATGGCATTGCATTAGACATGCGCGCCCCCTTCTTTCATTAAATATAAAATTGCTAAAGCATCTGCTTCGTTGTCGTCTTTAGGCACATGTCCTTTTGCACATACCGCCTTAATCATTTCTTCTTTTGAGGCGTTGCCTTTTCCTGTTGTTGCCTTCTTAATTGTGCCAACAGGAATGCCTTCATATGGTATCTGATGATGTTCACACCACGCTGTTAAGGTTGCTAGAAAGCCCCCATAAATATGAGAAGCGTCTGTACCCACATGCCGGCGCACCTCTTCAAAATACACCGCGTCAATTTCATCAACAGATCTCTTTAGTTCAGTAAGCCACCGTTTAAAGCGTAAATAACGCATACCACCGCCTTCAAAACGACGTGATTGAAAATCTTCTGTATCGCTTGTTATGTGACCATCCGCACCGCATATCGCCCAGCCTGTCTTAGTCCCTAGATCAAGGCAAAGAATTGTATGAGACATCTAAATCACCAGTACCTACTTCTCATTAATCTTGTGCTTTAAACTCTCAATCTCAGCATCTAATTCCTTAAGAATTTTCTTCTTTTTTATGACGGGTTGAGCAGAAGTATACACTATGTAAATCGGCGCAACTAAAAGTATAAAAACCATCATTGCAATAAAAAACACTGCATTTATTGATATGAATAAGTAGAGTACTAATTCACCTAGATTCATGTTCCCACCCCATTCTTGAAGATATGGATTTTCAAATCGTGTAAAATTTTATGTTTTTTCGAAATGATCTCACGGAGTTTATCGTTCTTTTTGTCTAATATTTCCGAGACAACAAAGGAGATTATAAGTAAATCAAAGATCACAAATGCAATACCCAAAGCTATCGCTGTCACACTCATCTTTTTTCCCTCACTTTCTTTTCTTCTTATGAGGCGGCGTTTTTACTGCACCTTCACGCTGCTTAAGCTCTTGTTTTAGTCTTTCAATTTCCTCGTCACGTGATTGAACATCTGCTTTTAGTGCCATCACTACTTCACTTACATCTTTGAACGCCTTTTCATGTTCTTCAGTCCTTTGTTGTAGTTCTTTTATCGCTCTATCGCGTTCTTTAATTGCAATATTCAGATCACTAGTTCTCTTTGCCACGTCCTTTGAAGATGCACTTCTTGACCACGCGTATTCTTCATCAAGAGTTTTTATGCTGCTTTTTAAAGTCAAGACCTGCTCTTTAAGAACTTTGACTTTGTTGCGATAATAAAATGCAACACGCAACATCGCTCCGCATACAAGCAAAGCTCCCAAAACTACCAAGCCCGCTATTAAAATCTCATTCGAACTCATTCTGATCTCCATTCTTTGCTTTTAGGGCGGTCATCTCGGCCAATCCGTTTTGCCTCGCATTCCATTAAAAAAAGAATGCAACAAGCCGCATGTGCCAAGTGTGATAAATTACTCTCGCCATCCTTATTCTCTCCACCAAACCATGCTAATAAATGACGTAAAGAAGCTCCATACAAACGGCTCCAATTCATGCCATGACGCCAATTGCTTGCACCGTATTTGTTTGCTCCAAGCTCTAAAACTCTACCGATTTCAATCAGTGTCAACGGTGGAATAAGATCAACACGCGGTTTACCAATGTCATTCTTATGTGCTTTAAAAACCATGATTGTTCCCCCTTAAGGCTCTACGTATTTATATGTGTGCTATGACAGAGCGTGTTGTGATTGCTTGTCTTGAAAAAATGTTTATGAAAAAGTATCCTCCCAACGATTCTAAAAAAGTGGGGGGAGTTATGATGCAAGAATGGGTAGTTGATAAGGTTGTATTCTTATTGCACCGGATAAATGATAGTGCTGTATTTTTGCTGCACTGGATAAGTGATAATCTTACGATTGCTCCTATCATTGCTACGATAGTTACTGGAATGGTGACACTTTTTGTGCAACAACGAAGCTTAAAAAAACAACTTAAAATCTTCCAACGACAAACTATAGCATCAGAAATCCAGACAGCTATTCTATTAGAAGATAAAAAAGCACGGGATTTGGGACCATATTTAAAATTGAAGGCAATATTCCTCCCACAAGAATATAAAGGTACTCCCCATGTTAAGGTAAAGCTGTGCATTAAAAATCTTACGACACAAGATATGATGATAAAGAATATACGCATATCGAAAAACAGTCCCTTTAAGTTTGTTAAAAACGCTTGTCCTTTTACTCAATGGAAATTTGAGTCTTCGGAGGGGCACCTCGTTATTAAAAGGACAACGCCCAAACTCATTGCGTTATGTCCCGAAAATATAAAATCAAATGCTTCATCAGAGTATGCTTTAAATTTTTTTATTATATCCGCTAAACGCTGTACTTTTTTAGATTTCATGATTACCTGCCGTAAGCCTAATTCTCGCAACATTGCAAATTTTACACTTGAACACACTTCAATTGTTAATCCAGAGGAAACATTCACCGTTCATTTTTGGGCTTCATATCCACGTTTAAAAGAGACTTATTATGAAGTTAATCCCAAAGATCCGCTTTTAATTAACGACCCTCATTTTTGGGATTAATGACACCAGAATTAAAAAACTTCTCCTGCAAAAACAAAATCCGTCAATCTGGGTTCTTCTTTTTTGTTGATTAAATAATTGATTTTATTATTTAATTCATCAATAACTCTCATCTGTAAATCCAATTTTAATCTTTGTTTATGCAGCGTTTTATTTTTTTGCTTAATTAAAGTGGATAGGTTTTCAAGTACTACTTGCTGTTGTTCAATTGACTTATCTCGCTCTGCAAGAGTTGCTTCATGCCATTTCATCCAACTATCAAATTTTGACTTATGCCATTCTTCTCGTTTTTTAAGAATTGTTGTGTGAGTTTCGTGTCGTTTCACAAGATCTTCTACGCTACAGTCACGATATGGTATTTGTATGAATTCTTTCACAAACTTATCTCCATTCTCAATTTTCGTATTACAACCTATTAATCCACAAATCCGTGTGTAGAGTTTCTTCAATGTTCCGTTTCTCATGATCTTTCTTCTTTAAGAGTGTGAATGCTGCTGTTGTGACAGAGCGCGTTGTTTACATGCTTTCACACGTACAGGGGAACAATCAACGAATGCGGATGTTGGAGATAATTTTTTTTCTTTCATCAAATCTTGCAAACGCTCAGGATAGAAAAAATCCTCTGGACGTAGATCAATGTTGTGTTTATCGGCATAGTTTAAAAGTATCACTTGATATTTAGCCGGAATGATTCCACCCTTACCTTCCCGTTTTTCAAGAGGATAAGTCCATTTTCTAACCACAATAACGTTGCGATTAATAATATTAGCAACCTTCTGATATCCACCAAGATGTGCAATTATAAATTTTGCTGTTTCTGTATATGTTTTTATCATGGCAATAAAATACGATATAAGTAACTTTTCGTCAATACGATAAACGTATTTTCTTATTTTTTAATATTGTAAGGTTTTTTAAAATGAGAAATAACTTAAGTATGGTTAAACAAAAAGAGCTAAAAATTTGGATAAAGCAAGAGCTCGATAAAATGGGCCGCGGAAGTCAAGCAAAACTTGCAGCCCATCTTAGAGTGCGTAGACCGGCTATATCTAATATTGTCAATCTCGATCCCAATAAAGAAATGAGAGACGTTAAAGCTGATGAACTTGTAAAGATTATGGAGTTTTTTAAAGATTCCTCACCTGTTTCCGGATTGTGTTCTGATGATTTTCTTTATTTGTATTCCCAAGCAAATGATTCTGAAAAAAAGATTGTTGAGGATCTTTTAAAATCTTTGCTCGCAGCAAGAAATCCATAAAGGCCATTTTTTCGCTTTCAGTTAACTTATTTAGCATTGCAGATAGCCGTTTTTTTCTTTTAATTTCCAACATAACGTCCCCGTTTATATTTAATGATAATAATCATGTGGATTATAAACATAATAAATTACGTTTATCGTATTTTTTTTCTTGACAAATTATTACGAAAAACGTATTATACATCCATAAACCACGCACAAACAATTGCCAAGAGGCGTTAGGGAGGAAAAATTATGGATAAGCCAATTCTTATAAATTCCAATGAAATTTTATTAGTTGCCTACGATAAAGATCAACACATTGCAGAGTCTGGACCACTTGATGCAAGCCAAATTCTAAGCATTGTTGATGAGGTAGATGATGCAATCCAAATCTTTCGTATAAATCCTTCTGAGAATAATTGTGAAGATATCTCTGAAGAGATTGCAGACGCATATGTAGAAGCAAATATCGAACATCTCCATGAGGATAGTAAGGTTCATTACTTTGTACGTGAAAGTGATGCTTACCACGATCTTTTATCTGATTTAGCAAAAGAAAAATATAATGATGCAATGTACGGTACCTATGAACAACAACACCGTTTGCGCCCATGTGATGTGCTTTAAATTCTGAAGGGCGCATTTAAAAGCGCCCCCTTTTTCCCATCAATAATTGATTAGAGTAAACTCATGAACACACATGACACTAATAAAGATAGTGAAGGATATCTCACGCCTGAAAACGAGGTAGACAACAAAATCGGTTATGTCCAAATGGTCAATGCCCATGTAATGCATAGGTACTTACATTTGAAACAAGATTTTTCCACTTGGTTTAATGATTG
>NZ_JBHIMO010000004.1:0-150080 GCF_042194195.1 Bartonella sp. MR30HLJHH
CTCTACCGTATTAAAGCATTAAAAGATTTTGCTGATATCAAAGCAGGTACCTTAGGCGGCTTTATTGAAAAGGAAGATAACCTCTCTCATGAGGGAAATTGCTAGGTGTATGATGAGGCTCTTGTGTTTAAAAATGGTCACGTTTATGAACATGCAAGGGTTTTTGGCAAGGCTGTCACTTGTGGTCATATCTATGGTCATGCGCGGGTTTATGACAATGCTATCGTTGCTGGCTATGTTTATGATAATGCCTATGTTTATGACAATGCTAGGGTTTATGAAAACGCTCGTATAGCAAATAACGTACATGTTTATGAAAATGCCAATATTCATGGAATTGCTGTTATTCGTGAAAATGTCGGCGGGTCTACTAAAATAAAAACCTATACTGAACGTCTCTCTCCTTATGGTGAATTAGAGATTGTCTGGGTCTAATCTAAAGCAGTGTAAATGAAAGCACGGGCGCGGCGGAGGCGCCCCTCTTTCAAATTTTCCCATTCCAAATTTTAGCAAACGTTTATCACATTAGATTGTGAGGATCTTCTATGTGCAAAAAATACGAATTAACCAGTGAAATCAAAAAAATCAAACATGCTCTTACTCGAAATATTATAAACCTTTATCGCATTAAAGCTTTAAAAGATTTCGATGATATAAAGGCAGGGTCTTTAGGCGGCTTTATTGAAAAGGAAGTTAACCTATCCCATGATGGCAATTGCTGGGTCTATGATGAGGCTTGTGTCTACGGTCATGCAAGAGTGTATGATGATGCAAAAATACGCCATTTTTCTCAAGTCTGTGGTCAAGTTTATGGCAATGCTGAAGTCTATGGAAAAGCTTTTATCTCTCAATATGCTAAAGTTTATGACCATGCTTTTGTCTATGGCAATGCTCATGTTTATGGCAATATTTATGGGTATGCTCATGTGAATGGTAGTGCCCGCGTTCTTGCTGATGCTCATATTTATGACCATGCGCATGTTTCTTATGATGCTACGGTTTTTAGTTATGCACGCGTTTATGGTCATGCCAAGGTTTCTGGCTTGGCCTGTATTTATAGCCATGCAAAAATTTATAATTATGCTGTTATTAATGGTCGTGCAAAAATTTATGGCAAGGTTTATGGGAATGCTTGTGTGAGTGGCTCTTGTGAGATTTATGGCTCTGTTTATGGCAATGCTAAAATCTCATATTGTGCAACGATCTGGGGGCGTGCTTATGGCAATGCAAAAATCAATAAAAAAAGCAAAGTAAGGTTGGTTCCAAAAAATTGTGAGGTGTATGAAGGCGATAAGCTTGTCAATATACCTGATAAAACAGAATAAAAACACGCATGGGGCGTGCCTTCTTTATGGTTATAAACGCATATAAAATGCATTGCTATAAACATATCATAAAAGAGAGAGTAAAATAAAAGAAAGCCGTGCCAAGTGATATGACGCGGCTTTCAAATGTCTATTCTAATGATTAAAATGAATCATCCACATGGAGTAATGAATACATATATACAAAACGTATCATATTGCAAGCGCTCTATGAGAGATATGAAAACTTATCAAAAGAAACGTAAATAAAGCAAATGTGTATTAAGTGAAAGTTTGTAACAAAGTCCATTTTTACATTTACGAGCATTGGTTTTCAAAACAATCTCTCATAAGAAAAATAAACAAACGCTTTTATAAAATGTAAGGTTTTCAAAATTTTTCTCTGCTGTGAAAGCTAAATCTTAGTTTTTTCATAAATGAAACGTTCTTAAGAGCAAATGATAACTAAGTTATAGCTGTTATAAAAAAGTTTTAAACACTTATAAAGATCTCATTTTATGTTTCAAACGTTTAAACGTTCATTTAAAGAGATTCTTATAAGTATCTTTTCATTTTGCTCTAAATATAACTTCTTTATAAATTAGCCGGCTCAAATTTGGGCCCGCTAAAATCAACCGGTCCATATTTGGACTCGTTAACTTTAAAATAGAGCCTTCTTTAAACATTGTCGCTTTTCACTCAAAATTTAGAAAAATTCTATGCCTTATGATGTTACAATGATTTTAAATTTTGCTTGCTTATCTTTGTCTCAATAGCTGCCCCCAATTTTGGGGTGAGTAAATCACTCAGTCCATATTTGGGCTCTGTGCTTTTAAACGGTAACTTTCAAAACGTTTTTTAGTACCATATCTAAGTAGATAGTATTCTACTGCTATTGCATTGTTCGTTTCCATTTTTTTGTGGAAGCGAATACAGTTTCATTTTTTAAAATTAGCATAGCTGTTGTGATGATACTATATTTATGCTTCTTACTTATCGTTCTAAATTTTTAGAAAGCGTTTTTAAAAGCGATCTTGTCTTTAAAATATATTATCCAATAAAATTAATATAGATTATAGAAATATTATTTATTAGATCAATTTTTTATTATAATTACAGCTTGCAATAAATACATATTGACATTTTTAATAATTTTATTTATATACCATAATTAATATTATTCTATATTAAAATAAAACTAAATGAAGCTTATAAATTTACGTTTTATGCTAATGTGGGAAAGAAGTAATTAATATGTTATATTTTTATATATAGGAGGGAAAAATGCTCACAGCATTATTTATATCTATTTTTTCTATATCAACAGTTGTTTTACCTTTAATATCAGCGCTTGTTCCTTTTTATCCATAGAATGAGCTTTTAATAAAATAAGTAAAAGATGTATGCAATGTTATTAGTGTTTTTTTTGTGTTTATTATTATTAAGATTTTTGCGTTAAATATTATTGTAGTTACTGAGTATTTTCTGTGATTTTATAGAGGAGCTTTTTGATCTTTTCTATTTAACTTTAACTGTCAACATATTTGTAAAATATATAATTATGCTCCTCTATAAAAAGACTTTCTTTTTCTGAAAGCAGTATAGCATATTGCTTTCATTGCTTAAAAACATCTATATTTACTAAACTCTTGCGTGTAATATCTTTGATTGTCTGAGTACCGGTCAGTGTCATAGCTACCCGCATTTCATTGGCAAAAAGATCAAGGAGATGCATAACACCTTTCTTACCTGCTGCTGCAAGCGCATAAACAAAAGCACGGCCAATCATAACAGCATCCGCACCTTGTGCTATCATGCGTACAACATCAAGACCAGAACGAACACCTGAGTCCGCTAAAATAGTCAAATGATCCTTTACAGCATCCGCAATAGCAGGCAACGCTCGTGTTGTTGATAATACACCATCAAGCTGACGTCCGCCGTGATTAGAAACAACAATACCATCCGCACCAAATTTTACTGCTTCTCGTGCATCTTCTGGATCAAGAATACCTTTCAAAATCATTTTTCCTTTCCAAAAATCGCGAATCCATTGTAAATCATGCCAACCAATTGATGGATCAAAATTTGCACCAAGCCAACCAACGTAATCATCCAATGCAATTTTCTTTTTGAGATAAGTGGAGACATTTCCAAGATCATGGGGGCGCCCCATAACACCAACGTTCCAAGCCCAATATGGATGAGTAAACGCTTGTAAAAAACGACGTAATCCAGCATAAGGACCAGACATCCCCGAATGCGAATCACGATAACGTGCACCAGGAACTGGCATATCAACTGTAAAAACCAACGTGCGTACACCAGCTAACCAAGCCCGTTCTAGTGCATCACGCATGAAACCGCGATCTTTGAGAACATAAAGTTGAAACCAAAATGCACCTCCAACCGCTTCTTGCACTTCCGCAATGGGACAAACTGAAACAGAGGATAGAGTAAAAGGAATCCCTTTTGCCGCTGCGGCACGCGCTGCTTTTACCTCTCCACGACGTGTATACATGCCCGTTAGCCCAACAGGTGCAAGTACAATCGGTAAATCAAGTGTCTGATCAAAAAGCTTGATTGAAAGATCAACTTCACCAACTTGCCTTAGAATCCTTTGACGCAGTACAAGAGCTTGAAGATCTGTACAGTTACGTCGCATCGTTTCTTCAGCATAAGCCCCACCATCAATATAGTGAAAAAGAAAGGGAGGAAGACGACGCTTTGCCGCCTTACGATAATCAAGTGTTGAAGAAATAATCATTGATGGCACCATTGTTCCTAAATAAAAAGAGAAGACATACTAAAACGCATAAAAACGAACCCGTGTACCTTCCTACTCGATATTCTCCCAAAACGCTCTATTGAATAGATAGAAGCAACAGAGATTGCAACTTTCTAAAAAAACTAATTGATAAAAACAATGTCTTTATTTCTCCTATCCAAATTTAAAATCTCACAGTATGGGGTATCATTAATAACGTATCCTCTCATATATTGTTCATGTACAACTGAAACTTTCTTTAAACGAATACCTCTTCGAAAGCGATTGCTCCGCAGCTTAATTAGTTATAATTTAAAGTCGTTTCTCCCTCCAAAGATCCTTAAATTATCGGTTATAAGAATATAAATCCTGTAGTCATTAAGTATAAAACATAATCTCCCCCAAAAGATAAAAAAATACTTTATTAATACTGGAAATAAAGCTGTCGCATACATCCAGAAATCTTCTTATATCAATACTCAAAACTGAGACCTGTTACTTATTCATGAAAGTTTATAAAAATATACAGTGCCTAATTCACATAAAGCATAAAAAATTTTTTTTAATGTTCATACTAGTAGAAGCTTTCCATATTGAATTGAATAATTTTCTAGCAATATTTTATATCTTGAAGCTATAAATGAGTTACTAAAAGTAGAACAATGTTTATTAAAAAAATTGTTACTAAACTGTAGTGCAAAACTTCTTTATTGGCTCTTAAGGATAATTTTTATACGAAATAAAATATACTGGTCATTCAAGCTCTAGAAAAATGGAGCAATAGCAGCATCCAATCTCGCATGTTTACTTTGAAAAACAAATACGTTACTGTTATATTGAATATTAGTAACTTATTGATTTATTATATTCAATAAATACGAATAACATATTGAATATAGTAAAATTCTTTCATTTTAGATTTTTTCATGATGAAATAATCAAAACTATTCTTTTGCACATCATAAACGAAGTTCGTATAGATAAAACCTCTTGAAAAAAGAAGTAAAAATGCCTCTCAAATGCAAGGGATGCAATAACTTTGGAAACTAAAAATAGAATGAATAGCGCCAATTTTGCGAAGAACAAAATTTTCTTTTATCCAAAATACACTTTCTGCATACATGTTATCAAAACTCGTAGTTTCCAACTCATTTAAAATGCTTGGACAACTTTAAACCCTGTGCTTGATAATGTGATCCAACATCATGTCCATAAAGGGTTGATGGTCGATTAAGCATATGCTCATAGACCAAACGGCCAATCATTTGACCATGCTCTAAGATAAAAGGAACTTCATGGCTCCGCACTTCTAAAACCGCTCTTGCTCCTTTTCCACCCGCTTCCATATGCCCAAATCCTGGATCAAAAAAGCCTGCATAATGCACCCTAAACTCACCAACTAAAGGATCAAAAGGAGTCATTTCGGCGGCATAAAGCGGAGGCACATGAACAGACTCTCGTGAAACTAAAATATAAAATTCATCAGGATCAAGAACCAACTCCCTTTGACCACGATCAAAAAGAGGTTCCCAAAAATCTAAAACGTGGGCAACAGCACGTTTATCAATATCAATAACACTTGTATGATGTTTACCACGATAACCTATAAGCCCTTTTTCGTCTCCCTTTAAATTAATGGAAAGACCAATACCACCAGCGCTAATATTAGGAAGATCCTCCGATATCAATGTTTCTTGCTTTTGCAAAGTATGTAACTCAACTTCATTCAAATAACTTTGCCCTTTTCTAAACCGAAGCTGTGATAAATGTGAGCCTTTATGCACCAAAATTGGAAATGTGCGTGGACTAATTTCCAAATAAAGTGGACCATGATAACCAGCACAAATTTTATCAAACTCCTGAGCATTATCCGTAATGACACGCGTAAAAATATCTAATCGGCCTGTAGAACTTTTGGGATTGGCAACAGCAGATAAAAATTTTGGTAAAGCTAAACTTTCCAAAAGAGGAACAATATAAACACACCCCGTTTCCAAAACGGCTCCATCTTGTAAATCAAACTCATGCAACTTTAACCGTTCAAGCTTATCCAAAACTTTTGTATCAGGGCCTGGCATAAAAGAAGCACGTATACGATAAGCTTTCTCCCCTAAACGAAGATCAAGGCTTGCTGGTTGTATTTGAAATCTATCAAATGGATACTGAGCCTTGAGAAAGTTATTCTCAATCAAAGCTTGTATATCACTATCTGCTAAAATACCGCTTATACGCGCCATATATATTGCCTTTCCTTTTTACATTATTTCTTTTTTGACCTAGATGATAAATTGGTGCAAGCTATTTTAAGGTGATAAAAACTATTTTTTCTGTTTTTTCCAACCGATTTGTTAACATAAAATAAAATAGGAGGTATTGTAAAAATAATACCTTCCATTCTCTCTTATTCTTGAATGTTGCGCAAATGATGTTATCATAATTTTCTATAGAAGCCTTAAGATTCCTGTTAGAATTTATTATGATTATACGCCATCTTAGCGAAAATATTATTAATCAAATCGCCGCTGGTGAAGTTATTGAACGGCCAGCAAATGTTGTCAAAGAACTTGTTGAAAATGCTATTGATGCTGGTGCAACACGCATCGAAATTATTACAGCAAATGGTGGAAAAAATTTTATAAAGGTGAGTGATAATGGTTATGGAATTCCTGCAGATCAGTTAACTTTAGCAGTTTCTCGCCATTGTACCTCAAAGATTACCGATGACGTACACAATATCTGCTTCCTTGGGTTTAGAGGAGAAGCCCTCCCCTCTATTGGTTCTGTTGCTAAACTTAAACTCATTTCACGAACAAAAGATGCTGAGAGCGCTGCTGAAATTTCCGTTACTGCAGGAAAAATTGTAGGACCCAAACCAGCTGCTGCAAACCTTGGAACAATTGTTGAAGTTCGTGATCTTTTCTTTGTCACGCCGGCACGATTAAAATTTATGAAAACTGATCGAGCTGAAACAAATGCTATTAGCGATATGATTAAGCGAATTGCTATCGCATTTCCACATATCCGCTTTTCTCTTTCAGGACTAGACAGAACATCTATGGAACTGTCCGCTACAGAAAATAATATTCAAGGGCAATTACAACGTATTACGCAAATTATGGGAAAAGAATTTGCCCCTAATAGCATCGCACTGAATGCTGAACGCGAAGCAGTGCGCTTAACGGGTTTTGCCTGTTTGCCATCTTTCAACCGAAATAATAGTCTTCATCAATTTGCTTATGTTAATGGGCGTCCTGTGCGTGATAAATTTCTATGGGGCGCTATCCGAGGCGCTTATGCTGATGTCATAACACGAGATCGTTATCCTGTCGCTATTCTTTTTATTGATCTTCCACCTGCTGAGGTAGACGTTAATGTACATCCAGCCAAAGCTGATGTACGATTCCGTGATCCAGGATTAATTCGTGGTTTGATCGTTGGAGCTATTCGTGAGGCATTACAGCAATCTGGTATTCGTCCTACTTCAACCCGTTCTGAAGCAACGCTAGCTGCATTTCAAATACAAAAACCATTGGTACAACAACCGTTAGGCAATTTTAAAAACACGCACCAGTCCGCTTCTTATAGCCCACAACCTCATCATTTTGCCGCTACTTCAATGGTTCACAAACCATTGGATATTACTAGTTCTTTTGGTTTAAAAGAAGATGCTACTCCTATTATGGAGGGCTTAAATATACCAAGTGGGGATACATACATTCCAAACACTACATCTTCATCAGAAGAGTTATCTTATCCTTTAGGAGCGGCCAGAGCACAAATCCATAAAAACTATATTATCGCCCAAACACAAGATAGTTTGATCATTGTCGACCAGCATGCAGCTCACGAACGATTGGTTTATGAAGCACTCAAAAATGCACTTTATTCCAAACCGCTTCCTTCACAGTTATTACTTATTCCTGAAATTGTAGAACTCTCTGAAGAGGATGCAACATGCCTTTTAACGCATAAAGATGCTTTGCAAAAATTTGGATTAGGAATAGAACCATTTGGACCAGGAGCAATTGTTGTGCGTGAAACACCTTCCATGTTAGGAGAGATCAACGTCCAAGCCCTTATTAAAGATCTTGCAGATGAAGCCGCTGAGTATGATACAACAAACAATTTAAAAGCAATGCTTGATTATGTTGCAGCAACGATGGCTTGTCACGGTTCAATACGGTCAGGGCGCCTTTTACGCCCCGAAGAAATGAACACACTGTTACGACAAATGGAGGCAATACCCAATACAAGTACATGTAATCATGGACGCCCTACTTATATTGAACTCAAATTGGCAGATATAGAACGGCTATTTGGCAGAAAATAAACTCTTAACTATTTTGACAAGAAAAATATTTTTAAATTAACTCTCGACTCTATAATATATCTTATGGCACTTTTCTTGAATCTCTTGTATCAGTAAAAAGGAATTATAATGTTTTCCGATAGTGAACGCGAAGCAAAAATTCATTATTCTAATAATGGATATGACATTATAGAATATGGTTCCTATACCATTTGTGCTGTTAGCGGACAAAAAATCCCTATAGATGATTTAAAATATTGGAATCATCACCGTCAAGAAGCATATGCTAGTTGTGAAATCTCCTATCAACGCGAACTTGAGTGCAACCCATATCTCAAGCAATTGTTAAAAACAAAAGAAAAATAAACCCTCGAAAGCTATAAATTTAGCCTTTACCTTTTAGACAAGAAAATTCAAGGGAACGTTTTCTAAAGCGGGTCATGACCTCCTCAAGGACCATACGACAGAAATCTTTTTGAACAAAATCAACATTCACATCAAAGACAATAAGATTTTTCAAATCTTTTTGCGTGTGAATTGTCTGTATACGGATATAATCTTTAGCTGTTGTTGCTAGCCATAAATTGTGCATTTTAGCCTTTTGTATAAGGCTTTTTAAATTTTTATCTGTGAAAAAATAGTGGTCTGGATACATGTAAGTTTGCACCACATGACCAGATAATTCTTTAATAGATTTAAAAAATTTATCTGGATTGCCAATACCGGCAAATGCCAAAAATGATTTCCCTGAAACCTCATCAGAGGCAATGGCTTTAAGATGAGCACGATATAAAGGCTTTCCAGTACGAGAAACAAGAAAAAAAACATTATCAGGTGCATCGGAATGACCAATCAATAAAACACTATCCATAAAAGAAAACTGCGTTTTTAATGGTACGCGCAAAGGTCCTGCTGGAAAGACAGCTCCATTACCAAAACCGCGCATCGCATCAACAACGAGTAACGTATAATCCATATAAAGACGGCGACTTTGAAATCCGTCATCCATTAAAATAAGATTACATCCCTCTTGCTTAAGCCGTTGTGCCGCTGCATAACGATTAGGTGATACAGCTACAAAAGCATGCCGTGCAAGTAAAAGTGCCTCATCTCCAACATTGTGTGGAGTATCATATTTCTCATTTACAAGATGTACCCCTTTAACTGATCCACCATAACCACGTGATACAATACCAGGTACGAAACCAAGTTCTTTAGCCACTTTGGTAAAAGCAATAACAACCGGCGTTTTACCCGCACCGCCACATGTAAAATTTCCAATACACAAAACTGGCAAATCAATCACGGGAGGCTGTCTTGCCATAAAACGACTTGAAAAATAACCATACCCCCATGAAACTGGAGCTAATACAAAACGCAAAAAGCTTTTATTTTTCCACCAAAAATGGGGGGCGCTAATATGCATATCTACCCTGACGCTGACGTAAACCCGTTTGTATTACAAGGGGTTGTAAAAATGGATCTAAAGTCTTTAATGTGCGCTCAAGTGCACCTGCCATATCTGTCGCCACTTCATGAGCCTTATCAACCATTTCTTGTCGCAATGTTTCATTTGTTAAAAGCTTATACACCTGAATAGCAAGCTGTTTTGTATCTTGAACTATATATGCTGCATCATGCATTAAAAATTGTTCGAACATCTCTTGAAAATTTGAAACATGGGGCCCTGTCAAAATAGCGGAACCAAGCAAAGCCAATTCCAATGGATTGTGTCCACCATTTCCACATAACGACTTACCAACGAAAGAAACTTTCGATAAGCGAAGAAAAAGCCCCATTTCTCCAATTGTATCTCCCCATAAAATATCGGTATTCATGTTTGGAACAGCATCTCTACTCCTCCGAATAAAACGCAACCCCTTATTATCGCATTTTCGGATAAGATCTTCTGAACGTTCAGGATGACGAGGCACAATAATTGTTAATAAATCTGGCAAATAATTTTTAACAATCTTATGGACCTCAAAAGCAATCTCCTCTTCCCCTTCATGCGTTGAAACAGCTGCCCAAACTGGGCGATTGCCGATTGCATTACGATAACGTGCAAGTAATGCTTGATTTTCAACCAGAACAACATCAGCCTTGAGATTACCAGAAAACGTAACAGATTTTACGCCAAGTGTATGGTAATAAGCTACATCTCTTTCGTTTTGACCAATCGCCAAATCAATATCCTTAAAAATATGTTTGGCAAGAACGCGTCGTTTTTGCCAAGCTTTAAAAGAATGTTCAGACATATGGGCATTAACCAAAATCTGCGGAATACGCATTTTTGCAAGTTCTTTAATACGAAGAGGCCAAATTTCTGATTCACAAATCAAGGCGAGATCAGGCTTCCAATGACTAATAAAACGGCGCACTGCAAAATCTAAATCCAAAGGAGCATATTGATGAATCAACCTATTACCAAAATGTTTTTTCACAAGAGTAGAAGATGTCACAGTCCCTGTCGTCATTAATACATTGATTTTCAATGATAAAATATAATTTATAAGTGGAACAAGTGCAAGTGTTTCTCCAACACTTGCTGCATGCAACCAAACTAACGAACCTTGGGGGCGTACATGAGAACTTTTACCTAAACGCTCTTTTTTGCGACACCACTCTTCTTTTCCACGAATAGCACGAAAGAACAAATAAAAAGGAATAATAGGACATAAGCAAAAACCAATCATCCGATAGCTTAAAAGAGCCGTATGTGCCTTTAATTCTACCATTTAAATCACCTCATCCAGCTATTTTAAGATATCTATATGCTTATTTTGTTAAAAAATTCATACTATTAGTTGCATCCATATTTTTTTAATATCATCCATATATTAAATAAAAAACGCTTCACCCATGAGAAAATTCAATACATAAAGGACAAAAAAACGTAATTTTATCGCCATATTTTTTAAAAAATTTTCCTATAAAGATAACATATACACGTTATTTAAATCTCTTTTAATGAAATTTTGTCACTTATATTGATTTTATCACTTCATTCTGCACCCTATAAAAAATCTTACTCAAAAAATAACAAAGCTACATTTCAGTCGATTATAATTTTGAAAATATAAATGATAAATATCATACAACCTATAACATAGATTGTATCAATTTTTTTAAGCTCACTGAATAAATACTTCTTATGATTTTAGTAAAACTTTGAATTTTGCACGTTGGTATTTTAGAGAAAAAACTTATTTTTACATATATTATGTATTATCAATTTTTCAAAAAATAATCCATATAAATATTACAACCTATATAAATACAACAAATAAAATATGTTTAAAAGAAAGCCCAATCTCTATGATTTCATTTCAATAAAATGAATATGTAAAACTAATCTTAAAAAACTTTTGAACGGTATAAAGTTCTCATTTAAAATTGTGATATAATCTCTTAAAGGTAATCCAGAAAAATCTAACCTTGTTTAATAGAAAATTTCTTAAAAGACTTAAAGCAATTTAAATAAGAGTTTTCAAAATTCTAAATCCTCTCTTTTCAGGAGATCGCATAGTATATTATTCCTTTTAAGAGTGTATATAATCAACACAAAATGATTAATTTATAGATTGTAGTTTTAAACGAATACTCAAGAACCCCTTATGAGGTAAGTTAACTTCATCAATCTATTCAGTTTCTCTAAACTTCTAATTTTGGTAAGTTTCTAGCGACTTTCATGGTTTCTAAGCTTATAGTGATAACTTGTTGAAAACAATTCCAATAGATAAGTAGGGAGTGCTAATAATTTCAACGGAGTAGTAATTGGTATCATTAATAATGCTACTCTTTTTATTAATCTTAACGCATTAATGTCTCATACGCCATTCAAGAGAAGAGTGACTATTCACAATATAGTCATAAACTTCGAGTGATCGCTCGTCATGATCATATTGCTGTTGCAAATAGGTTGATAGAACTGTCTTGCATTTTTATTAAGCGTAAAGATGGTGATGCAACAATGGATTTTATACCTTGTACGGACACCATTATGAAATGGGCTTTAGTGCCTTGAGAGATGTTTTCTTAAGAAAACATATGAATTTTAAACAACAAGCATACTCTTTTTTACGGCATTCTATTTTACCCGAAGAACGTACCTATGAAAAGGGACGACGAAACAAAAGCGTGAAGCAATCTACAGGCTATAATGACCAAATATTCAAGCTTTATTCTGCATCGCCTAACTCAGCTTCAAGAAACTGATGCAAATCTACAATGTAATAACGTTGTAATGCATTATCTACACTGCTTTGTGCTTTTGCCTGCCATGCTTCTTGCGCCGATTGATAATCTGGGAAAATACCAACCACATCTAAAGCATCAGGATTCTTAAATTGATTACTGTTAAGATTTTTTAATTCCCCACCAAATACAAGATGTAAATATTGTTTTTTTTCGTTGGTTTCAGTCATATGTGCCTCCATATCATTTAGATTATTTTAGCGCGCTTTTACGTGATTAAACTAACTTTGTTTGACGAACAACATCTATCATATCTTGACAGCAATTATTTTTACCAGCAATTAAAAGTCCATATTGATAAGGTTCAATTCCATAAGATAGTAAAGGGGCATCAAGCGATAAAAAACACCCTCCACACTCCTGCAAAATAAGATCAGCAGCGGCAATATCCCATTCATGACAATTCGGACGAACTAATACGATATCAATTTCATCTTGAGCAACAAGAACAATACGATAAGCAAGAGAAGGAAGATAATGGTAAAGACTGACTCGATTGAGAAAATCCTCTGGTAATTTTTGTGCGAGCGATTTATCAAGCGAAATTTTATATTTTCGATGCCCCCCCGAGGCTAAACGAGGAAGTTTTATCCCATTTAATGTTGCCCCTCCATCCGTTACAGCTGCATAAATATCTCCTTGAGCCGGACATTGTAAAACGCCCACAATAGGACGCCCATTCTCAATAATGGCAACCGAAATACACCAA
Organism: Bartonella sp. MR30HLJHH; assembly: GCF_042194195.1. NCBI lineage: Bacteria > Pseudomonadati > Pseudomonadota > Alphaproteobacteria > Hyphomicrobiales > Bartonellaceae > Bartonella > Bartonella sp. MR30HLJHH. The sequence continues at coordinate 13,347 of NZ_JBHIMO010000004.1, forward strand.
TAAGGACTGCCAGAAAGAAAACCTCGTGTTCCATCAATAGGATCAACCACAAAGGAGCGTTTATAATCTTGTTGTTTTCGATTATCTTTTGTTTCTTCTGAAATCCATCCATAATTTGGACGCGCTCCAAGAAGCTTCTCTTTCAAAAAATGATCAACAGCAAAATCAGCCTCACTGACCGGTGAATTACCCTCTTTAATCCAAACATCCAACGTGCATCCAAAATACCGCATTGCTAAATTTCCTGCCTCTCGACAAACATCCCGCAAAAGATTTAAATCAGAAGAATGATGCGTGTTATTTTCCTGCAAGTGTCATCCCTTCAATTAACAATGTTGGAGCCGCCGTACCATAACGCCGATCAATATCATTGGCAGGTGTTAAATGTGCTAACATATGAAGCAAATCAGAACCTAGCGTTACTTCACTCACCGGATAAGCAATTTCACCATTTTCAATCCAAAAACCGGAAGCCCCACGACTATACTGACCAGTAATAAAATCAATGCCGTGACCGAATAATTCGGTCACATAAAATCCATTTCGCAAATCTTTTATCATATCGCAAGGCGATACTAAACCCGGTTCAATTGCAAAATTTGTACTTGTCGGCTGCACTAATGATGCCGAACGCACACCGTGTCCATTTGTTTTAAGTCCCAATTCACGTGCTGTAGATGATGAAAGAAGCCAATTTTTTAAAATACCATTTTCAATAATATTGAGTGTTTGCCCCTCTACCCCTTCTCCATCAAAAGGATGAGAAGCATTTCCACGTAATCGCAAAGGTTGATCGGTTACATTAACATTAGGCTTCATCACTTCCTTGCCTAGGAAATCCTGTAAAAGACTCGTTTTACGAGCCACAGAGGCTCCATTGACCATAGATGCGATATGCCCTGCAATTCCGCGAGCCGTACGCGGATTAAAAATAACATCAACGCCCCCAGTCGCCGCACGAACTGCACCCAAACGTCGAACAGCACCAAACCCTGCATTCTTTCCAACAGTTTCTGCTGCCTCTAAATCAGAAAAATGTAAGGCTGTTGTATAATCATAATCCCTCTCCATCTGTGTTCCTTCACCTGCAAGAGCACTACAAGAACGTGAAAAGCAACTGGAGCGATAGGCTCCACAAAAACCATCGCTGGTCACAAGAATAAACCCACTCCGGCCATAAGCTGTTGCAGCGCCACCAGAATTACTTACACCTTTAACATCAAGAGCTGCTGCCTCCGTTTTTAAAGCATCTTCTGTTAAAAAATGACTGCTTGGCACAAAATCATCAAAAAGATCAAGATCTTTAGGAGACTTAACCAAACACTCTTTATCTGCCAAACCTTCAAATAAACTATCGGGAGAAGCTTTAGCCATTGCAACAGCACGTTCCGCAAGTTCTTGCGGATAAGACGCTAAATTAGCAGAAACACTTGCTACTTTTTTTCCAACAAAAACCCTTAGAGTAAAATCATTGCTCTCTGCTGATTCTGTTGATTCGACTTTCCCAAAACGAACTGATACACTGGTAGAATGAGCATGAACAATAACGGCATCAGCAGCATCTGCTCCAGAACGCCTTGCTGCTTCAACCAGTGAAACAGCTTTCTCAATCTGGTTTTTGTCAGTCATTATAGACTCCCTGAAATATTTTATTATTTACATTGATAAGCACTCTGACAAATTTATATAAATCAGAATATAACTCTTGTATGTTTATTCATAAAATTACGCACATTTCATGCATTTTTTCTTTTAATGCATCGAATAATTTCCTTTTTAGCTTCTTTATGAAAAGACGCAATATCTCGTAAAATTTCTTTAGTTTCAAGATTTCTCATTGCCCCTTATCATTTTAGATAACCCAATCTGTACTGATAATCAAATCAACCGAAAATTTGGCAATCAACAAAAGACCTAGCAATAACACTTGAATTTAAGTCAAAATCCTCAAAAATTCGAAAAGCATAAACAACCTAAGTCACAAGTCTTATGTCCTCTGGATAGTCAAATAACTTCCTTCATTCCTATAGCATTCTTTAATTTCCAAGCGAGAATCAAGAAAATGCCTTACATTTGTGTATACTTCTTTGCTTCTATAAACTCTCTCATAATAAGATGGCAATCTTGTAAACAAAAAAACATAAACAGAATAAAAATTTTTCCTTTCATTATGGTTTCAACAAAATGAGCAGTCATAAACTTCTTTACCCTCATGGACGTGGTATCACAAAGAACTCATTTTTTATATTTATCAGAAATAAGTTATAATCATAACATTCTCTCTCGTTTCTAATGCGTCTAATCAAGAGCATCTCATTTTTTCATGCGTCATCCTTAATCGGTTATTTTGTTATTAAACAGGCATAATTTAACAGGCTTCTTTTTCCTGAAACAAAAATTCTAAGATACTGGATAGATTTTGATTTAAGAACTATACTCTTTCCTATTTCCCCTTCATTAAAAAATAAAGAAGTGTAATATTGTCATAAAACGATAATCAATAAAACTTTTATATGAAACTCAACGTTGTATCTATCTTTCAATTCAATCTGCAATAAGCGTATTCTTCCAATTAATTTTGACAAGTTTATCGCTCATAATTGTTTTAACAGATACAAAAATATTTGCAGAAACTAGGATATCTGTATGCATTTTAAAAAATCGCTTTTTTAAACATTTAAACAAAATATATACAGTGACACGAAATTAATTTTACGGAAATTAAGAGTGTGCTTATTTATCCTTTAGAGCCTTTTAAAGCTGTACTCTTTAGAAAGTCATCATCTTTTAATCAAAAAAACACTTTGATTTATAATCATAATTGATCGTTTTGTAATTTTCATAAAAGAATCAATTATCATTAAATTTTCTCCATTTTAAACTTATTTATGTTGAGGAAATCACAACTATTCGCTCTCACATCATGAATAGAGGTAATGTTGATAAAAACTATTTAAGAAGGAGTCAAAATGCCTTTTATAAATGCTCTCAAATCAAAAACTATCGCAATACTAGAAACTGGCAAATATCGTGACAATATCGACCTACAGATTCACAAGAACAAAAATAAGCTTCTACAACTTTCTTTATTTTCAGTAAAAATGCGCACCTTGTAAGCTTTTATATATTGAATAAAATTCAATGACTTTTATAAGATCTTTGGTGCAAAATTAATTTTCTCAGATGATTTGACTCGATTTCAACGACTAACTAAAAACCAAATCATAACTCATCAATTTGCTATATACTCATAACTGATTTCATTCTAACAAGGCTAAGATTTCTGCACCTTTGTAAAGGTATTAATTTCTTTATAAATGCAACCCTTACGAGATGATTTTGTTTTCAATAAGAGCACGTCTGCTCATTTCAATCATTGCATCACGAAGGTGTAGCTTAATTTTTGACCCAATAATCATTCCAAAGAAAGGAGAAAGTAAACCAGACATGATTACAGTATGACGAATTTTGTTATTTGAAGAATCAGATTTTTTTGAACAAATATATTCATGATCAAGACTCATGTGAGTAAGAGGAAGTTTAGCATAATCAGAAAAGAAAACATTTTTTATAACTTTATCAAGTGTAAAAGTTACTGTAGGTCCCTTTTAGGTTTCATGCGTCCTGTAGCCCCTTCTTTGAAAGGACCAGAAAGTTCTACCCACTCAAGTTCACTATCCCAGCAAGGTCATGATGCCACATCTTCCCATATAGCGCAAATTTGCTTAGCACTCGCTTCTGTGTTAATTTCTTCGCTATATATCCATTTAAACATGATAATCTTCCCTGTTTTAGAAATCATTTAGTTTTATTGCTTAAGAATAATATAAAAATTACTCTTAAAAATGTAATAACGATAATACACTTAATACTTTCAGATTTACTTAATATATAATGATTAACTCAACAAGCGATATTAATAAAATAAACACACAAATATTCAGTATAAATGAATACTATTGTCTAGCTTAAATAGAAAATATCTGTTTTAAGTTCATACAATAATAAAGATAAAAGTTACGTACTATTTAGGATATAAATGCAGACTGCATAGTTGAAAGCTTTCAGCTGCTAATGAGATGTTGATGATTAATGTGCAGCCGAAAGAAATTAGACAAAAAGGTATTATAACTGTTGTCGTGAAATATATATCCTATTGGAGAAAAAACATTCATCGGTAGTAAAGCTAATAATACACTAAAGCTTTGACAATGTGTTACACTTTTAATGTAGATGAAATTAACAAATCAGCATATAACTTACAAAAATTAGCAGCAATACATACTGCTAATTTAGGTCCAATAGCATTACACCTCAAAGCAATTTTTGGCTAGACAGAAGAACAGATGGCCCCTCTATATTAAAGGGCGTATATTGTAAAAGACTCACTCTTGGGGCTATAAAAAACTTCAAAAAAATGAGAGATTCAGACAAAAAACATAATGAAATCAAAATTCATCAATTCCTTTAACATTAGAATCTTTTATTTACTTTCTGTTTAACCTTTTAAAAACCATATAAAATGAAGAAAACTGTAAAGAAGCATTTTTTCATCCTACCGGATAAAAACAAGAACTTTCTCAAAATGTAAGCGATCGTAATTTATAGAGACGTATTGCTGTCTCACCATAAAAACGCTCATCGTCTAGATAAAAGACATCAGGTAAATGAATTATTGTATCTTTCTTTTCTTCAAGTATGAAGAGTGTATCAGCTTTTGCCCACCCTCCTCGCAAAGCTTCTACGAAAGCACGTTCACCTAAACAACGGCTATAGGGAGGATCAGCGCAGATAACATCAAATGGAAGCATTGTGCCAATATTGCCAAGTTTGGTCGCATCACGACGCAAAATCCGTCCTATCGACTGTAATTCAAAGGCTTCTATATTTTTTTGAAGCACCCCACGCCCCTCAACCGAGTTTTCAACAAAAACAGCCGCCTTTGCTCCACGTGAAAGTGCTTCAATGCCTAAAGCACCAGTACCAGCAAAAAGATCAAGAATGCGTTTATTGGTCCAAAATTGTTCTTCACGACTAGAAAGAATATTAAAAAGGCTTTCACGTGTACGATCACTCGTTGGGCGAATCGACTGATTAACAGGTGAAAACAAAACACGCCCAGCAAATTTACCGCCTATGATCCGCACGTGAACCTCCAAATCGCTTCGAAGTTTTTGCACCATCCCTATGTGGTTTAGATTTTTTCATAGCACCACCAAACGATTTTACCTTTTTCTTTCTCTCAAAAGAATGCTCCTCATGTCCACTTTTTATCATTTTCTCTTTATCCTTGAAAAAGCGATCTTTCTTACCAGAGGGATGCGTCTCGTCATAAGATGTTTTGCCACGTTTTTGAACAAAACTTCCCCTCTTCTCTTTGTGTGACGGACTTTCTTTTAGTTTTTCCTTGCCTCGATGAAAGGATTTTCTACCATCCAAATCGCTCTTATGATCATGCGATTTCTCCTCACTATAGGAAGGCTTTCTACGTGTACTCTGCGGACGTGCACCAGGAGCCATCCAAACATTAGCACGGCGAGAACGCGGTAGAAAACGCTCTGCTTTTCCTTCCTCACTTTTTTCCTTCTTTACATTCTCATGAGACTTTGTACTTAATCGTGCACGACTATGTTCAACAGAACCATCTCTTGGTCGGCGCCGTATCGCCCTTTCACTTGAGAAAACCCAACCATCATTTGCAACAGAAAGATCTTTTTGGCTTTGCTTTTCTGCAACAACTGCAGAATTTGAAAATGGCTTAAGAATAGGAGCATCAAAATCTGCATTGGCTTGCATAATCAAACGCTCCCCCAACTGATCTCGTAACATCCGCCCTTTTAACTCTTGCACGGCTCCTTCTTCTAAATCAGAGAGATGAAATGGACCATAAGATACACGTATTAATCGATTAACTGATAATCCCAACGCCCCTAAAACATTCTTTATTTCACGATTTTTTCCTTCACGCAAAGCGACAGAAAGCCATATATTAGATCCTTGTTCACGTTCAATTGATGCTTCAATCGAACCATAAAAAATGCCATTAATCGCAATACCATTTTTAAGGTTATCCAGCGCGCTCTTCTTTACTCTTCCATGAGCACGGACGCGATATTTGCGGACCCATCCTGTTACAGGAAGCTCTAATACACGCGCTAAGCCACCATCATTGGTTAAAAGCAAAAGCCCTTCCGTGTTAATGTCAAGCCTTCCAACAGAAAGAACACGCGGCATTCCTTTTGGTAAATTACTAAATACTGTAGGTCTGCCTTCAGGATCACGGTTCGTGGTGACAAGGCCTGCTGGCTTATGGTAAAGCCATAAACGCGTTCGTTCTATAGGAGGTAAAGGTTTGCCATCAACTTTAATAACATCAGAGCGGCTAACATTAAAAGCAGGCGTTGTCACGACCGTACCATTTACAGAAATGCGACCTGCAACAATCATCATTTCTGCATCTCGACGCGAAGCAACACCAGCACGCGCTAACCTTTTAGCAATTCGTTCACTCTCATTATTTTCATTCATTTGCGTTTCAAACCAATCTTTGCCAGTATGTTCAGAAAATTATTCACATGCACCATACCGCTTATCTTGAAAAAGGAAGTAGCATAATCATTTATCATTTTCTATCCTTTAACGACAATAATGTATTTGTTGACTTGCACGTTTGTTTTAAACACTTTAAAAAATAGAGGTATTCCTTTCATTATAAAAGCGTAATAAATTATTCATTCCATCGCATTTCTTATCGAGATAACCTTTAGATTTTCTATACCTTCAGTAGAAAGAATATGATGACTTTGACGCCCATGGAAATAGCCCTTTTAGAAGCGCAATGGGCTGCAAAAAAAGATGAAGTTCCCGTAGGCGCTGTCATTACACGTGGAAAAGCTATCATTGCACGCGCTGGTAACTTTATAAAATCTGTATATGACCCTACAGGACACGCAGAAATGCGCGCAATCCGTATGGCTTGCGAAACATTGCAAAGCGAAAGGCTTCCTGATTGCGATCTTTATGTAACACTTGAGCCTTGTGCTATGTGTGCTGCTGCCATTTCATTTGCACGCATACGACGTCTCTATTACGCAACAAATGATCCCAAAGGGGGGGCTATAGAAAATGGTCCTCGTTTTTATCAGCAACCAACCTGTCATCACAAACCTGAGATTTATTCTGGTTTTAAAGAAAAAGAAGCTGCTCAATTACTTAAAGATTTTTTTATACAAAAGCGATACTAAAAACAATTTTTCTTCCATAACTTTCACTCTTTAAAAACTATCCTATTTCTCAAAAAAAGACTATTAATTCCTCTGATGTATATAGCAAAAGCCATTTCGAAGCATTTTTTCTCTCTTTTAATGCTGCATATTACTTCTATTAGATGATACATTCATTTATAAGAATAATTCATTATTTTGTATATAAAATATAAAGTCCAAAATATCGTAGATATACTCTCATTTCAAATTACATTGAAGCAATAAAAGTTACTTTCTTGCACATCATAAGCGGGATTATCTTCTGGATAAAAAACGTTTTAGAAAAGACTAAAAATGTCTCTTATGAAGGCTCTCAAATGCAAGAATTGTCGCAACATTGGAGTTTGGAAAATAAAATGATAGTATCAGTTTTCTCCTTCCTAAGCATAAAGATATTGGAGCACAATAGATTTTACGTTATACTATCCACATGAGCGATGTTGTAAAATGAGCTTGAGAAATGTTTCGTGTTAGGAAACGCATGAGGATTCTCTCGATGCTGTTGTCATATTGCTATTTCATGAGAATAACACCCCTCCTACAACAGCATTATAACTGCGCGAGAATGAGAGCTTGGTATCATAAGTAATTAGAAAAATTCTTTACTTTAAATATTTGGTCTTTTCCCTATCGACCAATAGGTGCAGTTTTTGCCGGTTGGCGATAACTTAAAGGTGGTTCAGTGAGATAGCGACGGTATTTTGAACTTCCAACTTGTGCTCTCTGACGACGTAAATATTCCTGTCGTTGCTTCGCATTCAACTGTGAAGGGTTTTCTGAATCAGCGCCATTAACTGACGATCCTTTGTGAGGAAAAGACTTATTTCCTTGATGCTTCTTCGATGCTGCTATTTCATTGACAGATCTATCTTGTTGTGGAATCGGTAAAAATCCGCGCGAACTAGGGCTCGGTATTACAAGTTTTGGATGAGGTTTCATAACAATCTGGCTACTGTTATTTGTTGGTGTTAATGAAGTAATATTAGCAACATCTTCAAAAAACTGTATCGAAACTGGTTTATCGGTACCATAGGTAGGAGCTGATAAATTGCATCCCGTTAAAACAAAGCACATCCCTAAAATTCCTGTTGGAAATATTTTTATTTCACGTTTTCTCACTGCCTATTCCATTTCCTAAGTATATGGCTAATTAACATTCCCGTTATTTATGAGAGAACGTTCCATACACAAATTTCCCCCCTGCAGATAAAACAACGGAATTTTTCTCGTACCACAAAAAACTATATTCATCAATATGAGAAATTTACTTGCATTTCTTTCCTTTGATCTAAAATTTTAAATCTTGCCAAGAATCTGCAATTCCCGCAAAGCAGCTGCATCACGAGCAGATACATCCGGATAGGCAGGATCACTCCCAACATCTTGTGTATAACGCCATGATCGAGCACATTTTTTTCCTAATGCCTTCTCTGGATATACACCAACACCTTCAACATCATTCAAAGTAAAAGCATCGGAAGGTATTGTATCCTGCGTAATTGTGAGTTCACTGGTAATACAGATCTCCGCCATATCCACATTTTCTAATGCTTCTCGTAAAGCTGGATTGGAAATAAAAACAACAGGAGCGGCTTCTAACGAGGATCCAATACGCTTATCAACGCGTTCAAGCTCTAAAGCACCTGTAACAACTTTACGGACCTGCCGAATTTTTTTCCAACGCTCAGACAAAGATTGATTTTGCCATTCTTCTGGTACAGAGCGAAATTGTTCTAAATGCACCGACTGGCTTTCTGGGTAACGCTCTAACCAAGCTTCCTCCATAGTAAAAGGCAACATTGGAGCAAGCCATGTTACCATACGCTCAAAAATCTCACGGACAACCTGCAAGGAAGACTTGCGTTTTTTTGATGAAGGCGCATCACAATAAAGAGAATCCTTGCGGATATCAAAATAAAATGCCGATAACTCAATGATTGAAAAATCCAATAATGCACGCATAATCTTTTTAAAATCAAATTCATCGTAAGCGCGATTAATCAACTGATCAAGTTCAAAAAGTCTATGCAATATAAATTTTTCAAGATCCGGCAGTGCGCCATAAGATATTTCTTCTCCATCATCGTACGCTAAAGTTCCAAGCATCCAACGAATTGCATTGCGTAGTTTACGATATGAATCCACATTTGTTTGAAGGATTTTTTTGCCTAAACGCTGATCTTCCCAATAATCAGTTGTCATAACCCAGAGACGAAAAATATCAGCTCCAGATGTTTTAATGATCTCTTGTGGAACAACCGTATTGCCTAAAGATTTAGACATTTTCTTACCATTCTCATCCAAAGTAAAACCGTGTGTGATCACTGCCTTATAGGGAGAGCAAGCATGCGTACCACAGCTTTCCAAAAGAGAAGATTGGAACCATCCGCGATGTTGATCTGAACCTTCAAAATAAACATCAGCAGGCCATTTCAAATCAGCCCGATCTTCTAACACAAAGCTATGGCTTGCTCCAGAATCAAACCAAACATCCAAAATATCATAAACCTGTACCCAAGGCTCATATGCACGCTCACCTAGAAAACGTTCACGTGCTCCTTCAGCAAACCATGCATCTGCCCCTTCTGCTTCAAAAGCCCGTAAAATACGCTCGTTCACACCTTCATCTTTTAGAATAACACCATCCTCATTCGCAAAAATACAAATAGGAACACCCCAAGAACGCTGACGAGAAAGAACCCAATCAGGACGATCTTCTATCATAGAAGCTAGGCGGTTTTGCCCAGAAGACGGCACAAAACGCGTTTTTGAAACAGCTTCCAAAGCCCGACTACGTAAAGTTGAACCATCCCCAAAATCTTTATCCATTGAAATAAACCATTGCGGTGTATTGCGAAAAATAACGGGTTTTTTTGAACGCCAACTATGGGGATAGGAATGCTTTAAACGCCCCCGTGCAAACAATCGATCTGCTTTAATTAAAGCGTTAATGACCTCTTTATTAGCATCACCCATTTTTCCATTATCATCTATAATACGTGCAGGTCCTCCTTCACGATCTGGCCCCAAACCTGGAACATCTTTCGTATAGAACCCTGCATCATCAACAGGAAACGGTATAGATGAATCAATCCCCGCTTGCTCCAGTAAGGACTTATAATCATTCCAAATTTCAAAGTCCTCACGCCCATGGCTTGGCGCTGTATGAACAAAACCTGTACCAGCACTCTCTGTTACGTGCGAACCATCAAGCAATGGAATTTTAAAGTTATACCCCTCAGCCAAACCTTTGAGTGGATGAGAAAGAACAAGAGCTTTCAATTCTTCAGCAGAAATAACACGCAAACGCTTCAAAACAAGTTTGGCTTTTTCTGCACAACTCATAGCTAACGCATCAGCAAAGAGAAGTTTTTCCCCAGCTTGAGGACCAAAATCATTTTCAGTACTTTCAACTTCGTAAATACCATAAGAAATCTGCGAAGAATAACTCACTGCACGGTTAGCAGGAATTGTCCACGGTGTTGTTGTCCAAATGACGACATAAGCACCATATAAATCATCAGAATTTGCTTCAAAAACAGGAAACTTAACCCAAAGCACCTCTGATTCATGATCATGATATTCAATCTCAGCCTCTGCTAAAGCCGTACGCTCCACAACAGACCACATCACCGGCTTAGAACCACGGTAAATCTGATCTGACATAGCAAATTTTATCAATTCACTGGCAATGCGTGCTTCTGCATGAAAAGCCATTGTAGTATAAGGCGTGTTAAAATCTCCCACAACACCAAGGCGTTTAAATTCTTCACTTTGAACGGTTACCCAATGCTGTGCAAATTCACGGCATTCTTGACGAAACTCGTGAAGAGGTACCTCATCCTTATTTTTTCCTTGTGCTCGATATTTTTCTTCAATTTTCCATTCAATTGGAAGCCCATGGCAATCCCAACCAGGTACATAATTTGCATTAAAACCGCGCATTTGGAATGAACGGACAACCACATCCTTTAGAACTTTATTTAAAGCATGCCCGATATGAATATGACCATTTGCATAAGGTGGACCATCATGAAGAATATAAAATGGACGATCTTTTGCTTGTTGGCGCAATTGCGCATAAAGCCCCATATTTTCCCAACGCGCCATCAATTCAAGCTCTTTTTGCGGAAGCCCTGCACGCATAGGAAAATTTGTCTGTGGGAGATAAAGAGTTTTTGAATAATCTATTGTTTCATTTTTCACAGCCATTGTGAAATATTCCTGTCCACTTTTACGATTTCATTTTTACATAACTTCCCTGAACCCTGCAACTCTGGTTTTTATCTATAGGGAAAGCCGAGCTTATCATTCGTATTAAGCAGCGATCAGGAAAATATATCATCACACTCTATGGGCTTTATCATGAAATTCACAAGAAAAGAAACCAAAAAGTGATCTTTTAAAAAATAAAGGCTCCACTGTCAGTGGAGCCTTTTAGAAATTTACTCTTTAAAAAATTAGAATTTATAAGCTACACCAACACGGAAATCATTGGTTTTGTAGTTAACCTCAAGTTTTTCCTTTGCAAATTTCTTTTTACCAAAATCAGAGTAACGATATTCTGCACGTACAATCACATTATCCAGCACCGAGAAATCAACGCCACCACCAAGTGTGTAACCAATCATGGTTTTTGTTTCATCAGCTAAGTTCTTAGAAGAAACGACGCTTCCATCCTCATCCTTAACGGATATTGATACAGTGTCTTGGAACTGCCCATAAGCAATACCACCAGCAAGATAAGGCATAAAACGATCAGCAGCAAAACCAATACGTACCCGTGTAGCACCACCCCAATTTTGTTTGAAAGTATGATTTAAAGTTTCAACTTCATCCTCTTGATCAAGACCAAGTTCAGAAGCCACCCTTTTCATTTGTTCTATACCATATACACTGGAATTGTTCTTATCCACCGCTTGTGTAGTTTGTGCACCGTGTCCAGCCATATTCTGTCCACCATGAGAACGAGAAGCATGTGGATTAGCACCATGCGCATGAGCGCCAGAGCCATACCCAGCTGCATGAGATGCACCACGTGAATTAGCACTTCCACTACCATGGGAAGAACTATGATGACCTCCATGCTGGGCTCCGCTTGTTCCATTGGAAGCTTTTGCTGGTTCAGAGGATGATCCTGATCTCGCGAGTACAAGTGGTGCGCTCGGTACTGTTCTTTCTACTGCTGATGGTTGCGATGATGGTTGTACCGATATAGGTGCTTTTGCTGCTGGCTGACTTGCGCCTGATACTGTTGATGATTGATCTCCTTGAGATGATCTTGCCAATAAGAGCGTTGACCGCTCTGGTGAGCTTGCTCTTGTGGTAGAGGATATTGATTTAGGTGCAGGTGATTTTAATCCATTTACCCCGCTTACCGATGTCCCTCCTGTATCTGATCTTCCCAATGAGGACGATGGCGATTGCACTGATCTCACCTCCTGTCTGGAAGAGACTGATTGTGCTACTGGCGATGCAGCTGGCGTTTGTGATGGTGAAGTTGAAACTCCTGGATTTTTTACCTCCACAGCCACTGTTTGTGTTGCATTAGCATTGCTAGAACTTCTAGTTGTTGCTGCTTGATTTGATTGTGCAGCTCCTACTTGTGACGGTTGAACTGCAGTTACTGGTTTAGCTGGTGCTTGACTAGATCGCGTTCCAGCAGATTTTTCTAAAGTGGACACTGCTGTTGGAGTCCCTCCTGTTGTAGTTCCTGCACCTGCGGCAGCTTTCTGTGTTTGTGTTCCTGTTGATGTTACTGCTTGTGGGATTGGAGACGCTGATGGATTTGCGGATCTGCGGGATCTTACGACTGCATTTTCTACTGTAGTGTTATCAGCTGCACCTATGGTAATTGTCTTTGTGTGCTTTTTACCAGATATCATTAAATCCGTATCGACACCAAAAATAAAGTTATCACCGAGATCAATATTAGAACCTGCATAAAAACCACCTACAAAACCTGAAAGTTTAGGAGAGAACTCTTTATCTAATGGCAAATTCTTTTCTTGATCAACAAGAGCCATATCAGCTTTGCTCGAAAAACCACCAGCTTGGACACCTAAATAAAGACCTGTCCATGAAAAAGTAGGCGCAACAATGGTAGAAGATGTCGATGGTGCTGGTTGATGAGGAATCATAACATCAGCAGCTAGCGCTGTAGACGCTGAAATTAAAGAAAAAATAGATGCTGTTATTAAACGTTTTGTATTCATAAAATCTCTCCAAATATCCAAAATGAGATGTATATAGAGCATCTTTTTTGAAAGATCTGTAGCAAAAATGACACACTCACAAAAAAATAAAGATTTTTTGAAAATAAGGCTTCTTTAACTTTCAATTTTGCATTCAATGAGAATTTATAAACTAAATCACACTAGAATTATGTGTCTTAAAGTTGGATTCATTTTCATTAAATTTTCGCATAACTGTTAATGACAATATTCTTTATAAATTTCTTTTTACCGAAATTTGAATAACAGTATTCTGCATGCAATAAACTATCATCTGTCATTGCAACATCAATGCCAGCGCAAACAGTGAAATCAAATATTGCCTTTTTTAAAACCAAGCGCCATCAGAGTTTCATCTATTTATCAGCATGATCTACTTTTGGTGCTTTAGCGATAATATTTTGTATCTAAAATTAAGAAAAACAAAGGACTTATTCAAACACTCGCAAAAAAACTTTTAGATTCTTTGCATAAACATCTTCATCCTGACACATCGGTTTGATTTATAAGGATAATTTATTGTTTTCATATTGAATGAAAAAACTAATACTTTAGGATTCTATCATTTAAAACCTGTTCCATGTTGTATTAATCAAAACCATGTCTCTCGATAGCGGAAACAGTCTGTGGATAAAAAACATTAAAAGAATTTTAAATGCCTCTTATGAACGATTTTAACAGCCAAGGTCTGACCCCCACAACATTGGTGGCTGGCAAAGTGTATGATGATGCTAGCTTACTCTTTTTATTAAGCGTGTAAAGATAGTGGTGCTTTATAGATTTTATATTATTTCATTGGAAGGTTTTACCATCTTATATCACTCACGGATACTGACATGAAGTGGGCTTGATGTACTTTGAAAAATATTTTTTTAAAACAAATGTGTGAATACACAACAACAAGTGTATTCCGTTTGGGGCGTTCCATTTTGCATGAGGAGTGTGATCCCATAAAAAGAATGTAATAAACAAAAACGTAAGACAATGCGTCATCTTCATTTTCATTATTTAGAAGACATTGCCCTAAATACTTTTGAAAATCGTAAAGCTAAATTAAAAGAAAATGGTAAAGTTGGAAACTGGTTTCTATCTTCACATCTTCATATTCTTCCCCAATGAGACTGTATTTCCCAAAGCTTACTCCAACAGATATACGCAATATGCTCGCTCTAATCTGGCATATGCAGAATAAAGTTAGTCACTGGTTATGATCTTTTCCTATTTCTGAGATTAATTGAATACTTTTCTCTTAGGCGTAAAATGATAGCCGTAATATAAGATTTTATGTAATCAGTAGCTATAAAATCCATATATACCACCAATCCGCCCTCTATAATATAAAACTTTTTTCTTTAAAGTCTTATAGCACAAAATGATACAAATAAAAATAGAAGGGATTAAGAGATATAGAATAGAGAGCTAATAAAATAAAGGCCCCGTTAAATGAGGCCTTAATATTATTTATGCTTCTAATTTCATTTTTACGAAATTAGAATTTGTAAGCGACACCTACACGAAAGTCATTGGTTTTGTAATTGAATTCACGTGTATCATTTGCAAACTTCTTTTTACCAAAATCGGAGTAACGGTATTCTGCACGTAAAAGAACGTTGTCTGTCATTGCAAAGTCAACTCCACCACCAATAGTGAAACCAAGCATTGTCTTCGTGTCATCAGCCCAAGTACCACCAGTCAAATCTATGCTTTGCTTAGCTCCTGCTTCTGGCACAATTTCATCCCCGCCAGCTTTCTGCTCAACTTTAGCTCTCTTTCCTTTTCCTGCAACGGATTGAATGCCCTGTACCTGCGCATAGGCAATACCCCCAGCAACATAAGGCATAATACGGTCAACAGCAGTAAAACCGATACGGACGCGTGTAGCACCAGACCATTTTTCTTTGTAACTGTGCGTTTCTGTTAGCTTGTCGCCTTCTTCAAACTGTTGCTGATCTTTTAGTTCAACTTTAGCTTTTTCAAGGACACCATTAAAATATGTGGCCTCTTCTTCAGTAAGAGTCAATTCACGGGCTTTTTTTGATTCTTCACGGTCTGCCCAAACTGCATCGGTTTCAACACCGAGAATGAGACCATTTCCGAGGTCTACGTTAGACCCTGCATAAATACCACCCATGAAACCAGAAGGACTAGGTATGTTATCTTTTTTGAAAAGCTCTTTATCTGCTCCTGGAATAGTTACTTTGGTTTTACTCGAAAAGTTGCCAACTTGACCACCAAGATAAAAACCCGTCCAAGAAAACGAAGGGGCTGCTGCGATAACTGCTGGTGCGACTTCATGAGGGATCATCACATCAGCAGCTTGTGCTGCAGAAGCTGAAATTAAAGCGGCAACAGAAGTTGCTATTAAATATTTTGTATTCATAATTTTGCTCCTAAATTAACTATAAAATGACCTTACAAGATTATAGATAGAAAAGCTGTAGTAAAAATGTCACAGTCATGCAAATAAAAGCCCAGAAATCAGTAGTTTTGTCCAAGTCAAGATCTCTTGAAAATTTAATTTTTTATTAATACTTTTTATTCATAATCGCACTTTTGATTAAATTAAACCTTGTAAGCTACACCTACATGAAAGTCATTGGTTTTGTAGCCTAGTTTAGGGTAACCCTTTTTAAATTCCTTCTTACCAAAGTCTGAGTAACAGTATTCTGCACGAAGCAGAATATGATTTGTCATCGTGAAATCTATACCACCACCAAAGGTGAAACCCACCATCGCTTTTGTTTTATCAAATACCATAACAGAAACTTCTTTACTTGATTTACCATTTGCCGACTTTTTTGTTTCTGAAACTTTATCGACACCTTGTATTTACGCATAGGCAATACCATTGGCAACATAAGGCATAATGCGGTCAGCGACGGAAAAACCTACACAAACCCGTGTTGCACCAGACTATTTTTCTTTGAAACCAATACGATACACTGCTGTGTCACCTTTTTGAAACTTTTTATTTTCATCCAATACAATAATACCAATGCAACACCAGCATCTTCAAACTCATCATTAAAATCATTAAATTCATCAATCGCAAGAATCTTTGAGACCGTCTTCGTTTCTCCTCGGTCTATCCAGACTGCATCGGTTTCAACACCTAGAATGAGGACATTTCCAAAATCTACGTTGGAACCTAAATAAATACCACCTATGAAACCTCAAGGCTTAGGTAGTCCATCTTTATCTGAAGTTTTTTCTTTTGTCTCTAAATCAAATACATCAATTTTGACTTGAAAAGTTACCAACTTGACCACCGAAATAAAAATCTGTCCAAGAAAATGAAGGGGCTGTGATAACTGCTGGAGCTTTTTCACGAAGAACGATAATATCAGCAGCTTGTGCCGCAGAAGCTGTAGTCATAGCGATAACAAAAGTTGTTATTAAAGATTTTGTATTCGTAAACTTTGCTCCTAAATAAATTAGGAGCAAAGTATTATACGACTACATAAAAAACGCTGTAGTAAAATGATACAATCATAGGAAACGAAAGCTGACGTAAGATAAAGTCATTTCATAACTTCACTTTTCACAAGAAATTGTAAGTTATGAGTACGTATAATTCATTGATTTTACCGCGTAATTATTGCCTGTCGTTTATAAAAATTTTTTTATATCCCCAATAAATATGGAGTGAGTAATAATATAACAACAGAAAATAATAGAGGCTCTGTCTTTGACAGAGCCTCTTGGAAGTTTATTTCGTTTTTTACGAAATTAGAATTTGTATGCAACACCAACACGGAAATCATTGGTTTTATAAGCGAATTTATCCCCATCCTTTACAAATGCTTTTTTACCAAAGTCTGAGTAACGGTATTCTGCACGCAACAGAACATTGTCTGTCATTGCAAAGTCAATACCACCACCTACAGTGAAACCAACCATTGTTTTTGATTGATCAAACATTTTAGCAGAAGCGATTTCGGCACCTTCAGCTGTCGCTGCCTTAAGAAAATCGACTACTTGCAGCTGCGTATAAGCAATACCACCAGCGAAATAAGGCAAAATGCGATCAACTGCTGCAAAACCAATGCGAACGCGTGTTGCACCAGACCATTTTTCTTTTATAGAGGTGCTATCTATACGTTTGCCATCCTTCGTGACATTATCAATATTTTTTCCTGGAGCAAATGTAGCTTCAGCAGCTGTAAGCTTATCTTTGAAAGCTTCAAGGCCTGTTTCTCCAATAACTGCTGAATGCGCTTTTGAATCTTCGCGATCTGCCCAGACTGCATCGGTTTCAACACCTAAAATGAGGCCATTACCAAGATCCACGTTGGAACCTACATAAATACCACCCATGAAACCAGAAGGCTTAGGTGTCCAGTCTTTATCTGTAATTTTCTTTTTTGTTTCTGAATCAACTACATCAACTTTACCTGAAAAGTTACCAACTTGACCACCGATATAAAAGCCTGTCCAAGAAAATGAAGGGGCTGCGATGACTGCTGGGGCTGTTTCACGAGGGATGATAACATCAGCAGCTTGTGCTGCAGAAGCTGCTGCTATAGCGATAACAGAAGTTGTTACTAAAGATTTTATATTCATAAACTTTGCTCCTAATTTATTTATGAGCACAGTGCTACAAGATTACAGAAAGAAAAGCTGTAGTAAAAATGATACAGTCACAGAAAATGGAGGGCACATCCAAGACAAAACCACTTTATAGCTTCGTTTTGCACGAAAAACCTAAAAATTATATATAAATAACTTATTGATTTTTAAATGTAATTATTGTTTATTTCTTATGATTTTTTTAAGAAAATCTGAATAATATCTTTCCACATCCACAATAAATTATGTATTGTGTGACAATATAGCAACAGAGAATAACAGAGGCGCTGTTAAAGACAGCGCCTCTGTTATTTAACTTATCATCTGTTAAAATTTGTAAGCAACACCAACACGGAAATCATTGGTTTTGTAAGATGTCTCATATTTATCATTTGAGAATTTCTTTTTACCAAAATCAGAGTAACGATATTCCGCACGGACAATAACGTTATTGGTCATTGCTAAATCAACACCAGCACCCAGAGTGTAACCAACAAGGGTCTTTGTTTCATCAGACAAGGTACCAGAAGCTATTACTTTATCTGAATCTTTGCCTGTTATTGAAATCGATGCAGTATCTTGAAGCTGCGTATAGGCGATACCACCAGCAACATAAGGCATAATGCGTTCAGCTGCAAAACCAATACGTACACGTGTCGCACCAGCCCACTTTTCTTTAAAAGTGAAACTGTGGGTTCGTTTAGCACCAGCTTCAAGCGCATCTTTACCAATATTAATTCCAGATTCTGTTAATATCTTCTTAATATAATTTATGTGATCTGGAAGAATAACATATGTGTTTCCTGTTTTCGTATCATCTTTATTAGACCACATGATATCTGTATCAACACCTAGAATAAGGCCATTACCGAGATCAACGTTGGAACCTGCGTAAAGACCACCCATGAAACCAGATAGTTTAGGCAAAAGGACATCAGGCGCTGGAATCTTTTTTCCGTTACTGAGAATATCCATTTTCGTTTTACCCGAAAAACCACCAAGTTGCCCACCAAGGTAGAAACCTGTCCAAGAAAAAGTTGGAGCAACAATAACGGGAGCAACAGGTGTTGGACTTGGGGGAACAATAACATCTGCTGCTTGCGCCGCTGAAACTGAAACAAAAGCGAAAGCAGAAGCTGTTATTAACCATTTCATATTCATATTTTCTCTCCATAGCTGAATATTTATTTGAACACATCATTTCATATAGAGCCCAAACTTCAGATATCTGTAGCAAAAATGATACACTCATAAAAAAAACAAAAAGCCAATGAAAGCATCCTGAATTGCTTGATCTCTTAATAAATAAGAATTGAACTATGCCAATGCACAAATGATTTTCTCTTGTCACATTTGCTCTTCTTTATAAATTTTTCAAAAATATCTGCGTTATCACCGTGGAAAGCATGTGCTCTTGTCTAATGAAAAATTATCCTTTTATATTAAATTCAAATGCTCTCATCTTAAACCATTGTATATTCAAGCAACAAAAATCATCCCTCTATACATTACAAACGAGCAAGTATGTGAAACCGTTAAAAAATTAAAAATGTCACTTATTAATGTTTTCAATATCAAGAACAGTCAAATGCAATCGTTCTATTTAAATTTATACAAATAACGTTTTTACCTTCATCCTTAGCATGACAAAATGTGAAGTCTATGTATTTGTTTTTTTTCATAAACAGGATGCTTATATTACAAATAAACTTGTATCGCACATAAACAAGACTTCCAATAATCCACGGATTGAAACAAGATCATATGCAACTTACCTGCTCTTTGTTTTTACTTTAGGCATTTATTGTTTTTAAATATTTACCATTTTTTGCTTATCTCAACCTCATAGAAAGTCTTTTTCAGAGTTTTATCTTATTTGTAGGCTATCTATTTCATACTCTTTTATAAACGAAACTGTAAAAAATGCCTCTTATGAATCGTCTCACATACCAGAGGCTGTCACAGCATTGAGAGCTAGCAAAGTGTGTGATGAAGGCCGTCTTGCCCCCTTCATAAGCATAAAGATGGTGGTACTCAATGGGTTTACCATTATACCCTTCATAAATGTCGTCGCGAAATGGGCTTGGAAGCATTGAGAAATGTTTCTTTAAAACAAGCGCACGTAGGTATGCAACTCAATGGCGTTTTATTCTTTGAAACACACCAAGATCAAAAGTTTAACATTAAAATAAATACTTGGCTTTCTTCTCGATTTGGACAAAGCGTCCTATCAGACCCTGTCTGCAAATAGTCCAGATTTTTGTCGAGTGGGTTTCATTTAGCTTCCCATTCATGTAATTCACTTAATCAAAGGTTCTATAGACAAGTCCTTCACTAATCCCACCACGTATTCTAAAAACACTTAATCGAAGCATTTTATATGCCTTATATAATCACACTTAAAATGATGATATTTACGGCACAACAAAACAACCCCAAATCTCTAGGTTATATTCATCTAAACCCATGAATTTTGTAATGACTGATTGCTATTATACAGTGTTATTCGTTCCCTGAAATCTTCCTGTTCGTATCTTTTCCGAACAGTCCTCTTCATTCTCACCGTGCATAATCATAACACCCTTTAAACAAATAGCTCCCCCCCTGTTTTCAAGTGATAATATCTCCTCTCTTCAATTCTCGAGCATACGTTACACCTCTCAATGTTGTTTTCTCACTTTTTAAAAACTCATTGGACTTCGTGTAAATAGGTTTGGCCGTCCTCTTTTCCCTGATCTTTTTTTAGGATTATATCCTCTTTTTTTACCAGAATGTGACACAAGTACTAACTTAGCTGCTGTTATGTATTCACTGTTATTTGTGCAAGAAAGTTCTATTTGAAAAACTTCAGATAAGACCTTGCGAAGCGGTTCACCAGAAAAAAAACCTATTGGAGGAACAGCCGAAGATGCTCTCTGTATAAGGTTTTGAGACGCTAAAAAACTCGCCCCCTGAGCGATAGAGATTGAAGCAAAAGTAGCAAAAGCTGTAATAAAATATTTTATGTTCATAAATTAACCTCATTAAATATCCATAATGGATTTTACCTAGTGCCTTCATTGCAAATTTCTAGAGAAAAATAATATGTTTATAGATAAAAAGTGAAAATCCCTAAAAATAAAGCTTTGGAACATTTTTATTTTAAAATAAAAGCAAATTTCCCTGCTCTGCCAACATAGAAATCACTTATTGAGTAATAAAAGACACAACGTATCATCTGAAAATAATAAACTATACAAGCTTCACATCAACACATTGATTTATATAATTTATATTTCCTCACATAAAATGAGTCACTCGAATATCAGAATATTCTCTCATTCCCAATCTTTTTCATGTTGAATCCCTCAAAACCATTTGATTGCATGTTACAAGTGGGGAAAGCCGTGTAAACCAAAAACACTAAAAATGCCTCTTATGAACCGTCTCAAGTGCCAAGGACTATACAACATTGGAAATTGGCAAAATTGTGTAATGCTACAGCTTGTTACTCCATAAGCGTAAAGATGGGAGTGCTTAACAAATTTTATATCATATTTTAGGGCTTTATCGTTATACCACTCATAAGCGCCGCCGTGACATGGGCTTGGGTGCTGATTTCTTAAACAAAAAGCACATGAATTAGCAACACAAATATATTCCGTTTAAGGCGTTCTGTTTTACATGAAGAACGTAAATCCATTAAAAACGTGAGAAACAAAAGCGTGAGGCAATGCGTAATCTCTATTATTTAACAGACATTGCTTTAGATGCTTTTGAAAGTCGTAAAGCAGAATTTAAAATGATGGTAAAAAGGAGATTTGGTTTTTATATTTACGCCTTCGTATTCTCCCCCAATTAGGCTGTATACCGGTTTCAGAGATTTAAGTCTTCCAACCTACCATATGTTTCCAGACTCTCCTCAAAATTTCTTTTTTCAAATAAAAGCTGTTACAAAAATAAAAAATATGAATTTGCAAAAGTACTTTGATTACCTAAACTTCAAATGAAATAGCACTTAAGAATTTACTATAGCTCTTATCAGAAAAGATGAGAGGATAAAATGTCCATAATGTACAAGCATTTTGTCCTCTCACATCAATAATTTGACTCCATTTAAAAGCCAATTTTAAAGTTAGCTATGCGCAAAAATATCAACTTCCGCCCATCCTAAAAGATCAAGCCTAGCTCTCATAGGCAAAAATTGAAAGCATGCCTTGGCAACATTTTCTCGCTCTTCACGTCTTAAACGTTCTTCAAATATAACCTTTAAACGATGCAAATATAACACATCCGACGCAGCATATTCAATTTGCGCCTGTGATAACGTTTCTGCCGCCCAATCCGAAGATTGTTGCTGTTTAGAAATATTCACATTTAGCAATTCATTACAAATTTCTTTCAAGCCATGACGATCCGTATAAGTACGCGTGAGTTTAGAAGCGATCTTTGTACAAAAGATAGCTTCTGGCATAACACCAAATGTATGTGCTAAAATCGCAAGATCAAAACGCCCAAAATGGAATATTTTGATGACTGCGTTATCTCCAAGAAGCTTGACCAAATTAGGTGCACTCTTTTGTCCTTTAGCAATCTGTATAACGTCAGCAGTACCATCTCCAGAAGAAAGCTGAACAACACATAAACGATCACGATGAGGTTGTAACCCTAAAGTTTCGGTATCAATCGCAATGGCATCAGTTTTATAATTGTCTAAGTTTGGTAAATCACCTTGATGAACGCGAATCTCAGCCATTTACCCTCCTACTTGCTAAAGCAGCAAGAATACGCGCCCAAGACCGCTGCCCCTTATGAAACGATTTTAAATTATACTTTTCATTGGGAGAATGAATACGATCATTATATAATGCAAATCCAACCAGAACAGATTCCATACCAAGAATTGACTGAAAATCTCCCACAACCGGAATTGATCCCCCCATAGCATCGAGTATAGCAGGATTGCTCCATTCTTGCGACAAAGCTTCTTTTGCGGCTTTGATAAAAGGTGAATCATAAGGAATTTGAATTGCAGAAGAACCACCATGCCCCTTAAATTCAACAGTACAATCAGCAGGAATAAGACTGCACACATAATGACGGAAAGCTTGGCGTATCTTCTCTGGATCTTGCTTATGTACTAAACGAAAAGATACTTTCGCATTCGCTTGAGAAGCAATAACCGTTTTCATTCCTGCTCCTTCATAACCACCACTAATCCCGTTAACTTCTGCTGTAGGACGTGCCCATACAAGTTCTAAAATGCTCCGTCCTTTTTCACCAACAGGAATGGAAAGTCCTACGGGACCAAGAAAATTTTCAGCAGTACAATTCAATGCATTCCATGACTGCAAAATCTCTGAAGGTGTTTCTTCAATCCCATCATAAAAACCTGGAAGCGTTACCCGACCATTGTCATCATGAAGTCCTGATAAGATTTTCGTTAAAATATGAATGGGATTAGCTGCTGCCCCTCCATAAGCACCAGAGTGCAAATCACGATCGGCTGCTGTAATCGTAACCTCTTCTCCTAAAATGCCCCGAAGAGCAATACAAACAGATGGTGTATCTGCGTTCCACATTGCTGTATCACAAACCAATGCACAATCAGCCTTAAGTTCATCCCTATTTTCTTTTAAAAAAGGAACAAGAGAAGGAGAACCACTTTCTTCTTCTCCCTCAAATAAAACAGTAACCTTAATGGGTAGCTGCCCCGTTTCTTTCTTAAATGCACGACATGCTTCAATAAAAGTCATCAACTGACCTTTGTCATCTGAAGCTCCACGAGCACAAATAACTTTCTCTCCATCTCTTTCTTTTAAAGAAGGTGTAAATGGATCATCCTCCCATAAACTCAAAGGATCAACAGGTTGAACATCATAATGTCCGTAAAACAACACATGCAAACAATCATCCGAAGGTCCTGGATGATGCCCAACAACCATTGGATGACCCGGTGTATCACGACGTGAAGCCTTAAAACCGATGCTTTTTAAATCCTCTACTAACCAATCAGCTGCTTTACGACATGCATCCTTGTAAGCTGAGTCCGTAGAAATCGATTGAAAACGTAAAAGAGAAAAAAGGCGTTCAAGGCTCTTTTCTATATTTCCATCAAGATGTGTTAGTACTTTATTCAGCATAAAAAAACCTCTCAAGCCTTGTGTAATTATATTATAGATACGACGACTTTAAGCCTCTTGTAAGATTTTGCAAGACACCTTATTCATTTTTGGCATTGTGAGCAGTAAAAACTTGAACGTCCAGCCTGTAAAATACGCACAATAGGCGTTCCACATTCCAAACATTGCTTACCTTCTCGTCCATAAACTGAAAAAGCATGTTGAAAATAACCAAGTGAACCATCTATATGCATATAATCACGTAAAGAAGAGCCACCAGACAAAATGGCTTCAGAAATCACATTGCGTATATTTTGTGCTAAAGAATCTGCAAATTCACATGCACGTGCCGTTTTTGATGCCAATGTAAATGCACCACGTTGTGGCGACAAACGACTCCGCCAAAGTGCTTCACAAACATAAATATTCCCAAGACCTGCAACAATAGACTGATCAAGTAAAACGCTCTTGAGAGACATTTTTTTATTAACAAAAGCCTTTTGTAAATAACGACCAGAAAACGAATTACTCATAGGTTCAAGCCCTAGCTTATTTAAAAGTGGATGTTCATAAAGCTTGTCCGTATTGACTAAAAGCATAAATCCAAAGCGACGCACATCATTATAAATAAGATGATAAACTTCACCATCCCTTGTTTGAATATCCATGACAAAATGATCATGCTTAACTAATTTACTTGTCGTTGAAAAAACTGTTCTTAAAAGATCATTCTCTATACGCCATGAACCAGACATTCCTAAATGGCTTAAAATCGTTTCATCCTGAGAAAGATGAAATAATAAATATTTCGCACGCCGACCAAGTTCTATAATTGTTCTGCCAATAAGGCGCTCAGAAAAAGCCTCAGGAAAAGGAAAGCGCAAATCTCTACGATTAAGTCTGACAGATACTATCTTTGCATCAGTTACAACAGGCTCAAGTCCACGACGAACTGTCTCTACTTCAGGAAGTTCAGGCATCTCTCTTCTTTAATAATTATACACGTTCCAATTGTATCACCAATAAATTGACTTCTTTTCCCCCCTCAAAGAACGAAGGTTTCCTCTACATCTGCTCTATAAGAAACAAATTTTTGATGAGTGGATTTCTCTTGGCGTCCTACTCATATGAGTCACTTAACTAAAGGCTTTATAGCCAAGCCCTGCCTTGAATATTCACCAGACACTCTAAAATACTTAACGTATCAATGAGGCTTACATCCCACTCCACATCGAATGCGGCATAACAGGATTAAGCCCATTCACCCTTACGAAATACAGGAACTCTTACACCATCTTGGGTAATGCCATCTATATCAATTTCGCCAGAACCAATCATCCAGTCAATATGAATGACACTTTTATTACCACCACGTGCTGCAATCTCTTCTGACGTCAATGATGCCCCATCTAAAAAGCATTTGGAATAACATTGCCCTAAAGCAATATGACATGCAGCATTTTCATCAAATAAGGTATTATAAAAAAGGAGGTCACTCTTAGAAATTGGTGAAGAATGGGGCACAAGAGCAACTTCGCCCAATCGGCTTGCACCCTCATCACTTTGCAAAACCTGTTGCAAAACTTCCTGACCCGTTGATGCACGAGACTCGACAATACGCCCTGCTTCAAAACGTACTTCAATATTATCAACCAGTGTTCCTTGATAGGAAAGTGGCTTTGTTGAGCGAACAAAACCTTCAACCTTATGAGCATGAGGAGTCGTGAAAACTTCTTCTGTCGGAATATTCGGATTGCAAATAACACCATTTTGAGCAACGGATGCACCACCATGCCATTCATGATCATCTGCCAAACCAACAGTTAAATCAGTCCCCGGCCCTGTAAAGTGTAAGGCAGAGAAACGCTGCTCATTAAGCCAAGATGATCGTTTCTTTAAATTCTCGTTATGGACAACCCACGCGCGTACCGGATCTTCTTCTGTAACACGTGAAGCAGAAAAAATTGCATCAGCTAATTTTTTAATCGCCTCATTCAGTGGTAAAGAAGGAAACATTGCCTCGGCCCATCCTGCTGTTGGATAAGCAACAATTGACCAATTTATAGAAAAATTCGATATTTTTTTGAGAGCAGGCTGGTAAGCTAGTGAAGTCGCCTTATTCAAACGCGCAACCTTATCAAAATCTTGATTGGAAAGAAGCAAAGGATTATCACCAACAATTGCTAAACGCGCTGCCCCATTTTCAAAAGCCTTTGCCATTCCCTCATAAAGCCAAGAAGGGGCACAATCAAAACTAGCTGTATGGGCATTTTCAAAACGTGTAAGCGATAACATATCATCACTAAAAATTGGTATAATGACACCAGCACCAACCTTATAAGCATGGTATGCAATACGCCGAACAAAAGGTAATGCTGAAACTGGAGAAGTCAAAACAAGATCCTGCCCCTCTTGTAAATTCAACCCCACTTTTACTGTAATTTCTGCAAGACGATTAAGCATTTCAGGCGAAATTGTCTCATGAATATCAAAGTACATTACCAATACCCTTCTTTAAATAAAATGCGTTCTTTACGTCGTCATATTATAAATTGTTTTTTAGATCCTTTGAGTTTACTTTCTCTACGTATATTGATGCGTGTCATTATCGCTAAAGGATCACTTAATTCATAAACCGCAATGGGTGTATAACCCTTCTTTGGTCGTGAAAAATTTACCAATTTCTGTGTCGTTTTTCTAACATTGCAACAATTGCATTTAACTGATCTGATGAAGGCAAAGCCATAATCGTTTTATTTTCCTCTTTCCTAGCTAGATGTTGAGGTGCATAGGCAGGAATAGGAACTTTATCAAGCTGTACCATAGCAAAATGCGCAGGATGTGCCGTTTTGGACTGTGCTACTTCTATCGAAGGAGATGCACTTCTCTCTACCTTTACTCCCCTACTTTCTGTGCCTTCATCTATAAAGCTTGGCGCATGACCAGAACGTTCTTGAGCAAAAGCATAAGCAACATCATAAGGGCGATTATTTGTAGGAACTTGAAGTTCCCCATCACGTGATCGTTTTTCATAAAAAGCATTTCCCCCTGCAACCTGAACATAATGCATGTTTTTATACGGAAAAGACAAACCAGCGGTATGAAAAAACTTAGCGTGTTTAACTTTCTTATCTCGTTCACCCCGTAAAACAGCATCAGCCGCCTCTCTTACACGAGCAACAGATGCTTTCTCCGTCATAGGACGCGTTAAAACACCAGGAGCAAACTGCTTATATTGACCAACAACACCACAAATCGTCTTAGGATAGGCGGTTGAATTAACACGATTCATAACAACCGTCCCAACGGCAATCATTCCTTCACGGCTTGTGCGATTTGATTCAAAATACATCGCTCGCATAAGACATTGACGCTCTGTCAATGGATACGTAACTGTTTTTGTCTTATTATTATTTACTTTTCCAGCATCTAAACGATTTGAAGCACACCCCACAACAACTAACGGCGCTACACAACAGGTAACAAAAACATTCCAACGATTTTTTTTCATCTTATGCAACACATTCCTATAATCTCTGAGCTATTCAAATTTTGAAATGAGCTTTAAATGTATCTCTTAATAAAGTACATAGCCGATTGTTACCACTCAGTAAAATTTTAATACAAGAGGTAATAAAAAAATATCTATGCAAAATAAAAAATAAAAAACTCTTAATTTACAGATTAATATTGTTATTCTTCATGGTCCAATATAGGCTATAATAACCCACACGTTTCAATTACAATAAAGCAACACTATCCACTTCTTCTACATCCGAAAAAATTTGGATACCAAAACTTTTTGCATCGATATTGAAAAAAATAATACAGATATCCCTTTTAATATAAAAACATAAAATTTTAACAAAATGATCTGGAAGAAAATTCCCCTAGAAAACTCCCCTCCGGCCATAATACGAGTGATGATATCATCCAATATATAAATATGTCAAACCAAGAGTTAGCAATCTGCCATGCTTCTCTGAAAAAACTCTTTGTTGCTTCTTTGTACTTTTCCATAATATGGCTATCTTATTCTTTCTATAGCCGCACTGTAAGAAAATACTCATAGTATCTAAAAACTTATTTTATACATATAAGAAAAATTTTAATCTATTTTCTTCTCACCTACCCCAACTTTATAAGTAAGGTCATCGCGAGGACGATCAGAAGACATATGGTAACCCGTTATGATATAATGCAGCATTTCAGCAATATTCGTAACATGATCACCAATTCGTTCAATATTCTTTAAACAAAACAGCAAGTGTGTACAAACCGTAATATTGCGCATATCTTCCATCATATATGTCAAAAGTTCACGAAAAAGAGAAGTATACAAAGCATCAATCTTCTCATCACGCTCACGCACAGCGTCAATACGCTCTAATAGGCGACTCGTATAAGCATTTAAGACTTCTTTTAATTGATTGAGTGCTAAAGCTGTAATTGTTTCAAGCCCATGATAAACAGAAGCAGATTGACGTATTTCTGAAAGTGCAACTGTCCTTTTAGCAATGTTTTTAGCCATATCCCCAATCCGCTCAAGATCAGAAGAAATACGAATGGCTCCAATAATTTCACGCAAATCAACAGCCATCGGTTGGCGTTTGCAAATAATAGCAACCGCTTTTTCATCAATGTCACGTTCTGCTTCATCTAGAAACACATCATCGGCAATCACTGTCGTTGCAAGTTGAAGATCACTACACACAACCGATGCGACAGAACGTTCAATCATCCTTTCTGCATGGCTCCCCATTTCTGTAATCCTTGCTTTTAAATATTTTAGTTCTGCATCATAAGAACGGACAGTATGGTTCATAGACATATCTTACACTCCTCAATTCACCTATCCAAAACGCCCCGTAATATAATCTTGCGTCCGTTGCTCTTTTGGTGAGGTAAAGATCATTTCAGTCGCACCAACTTCTACCAAATGCCCTAAATGAAACATAGCCGTATATTGAGAAACACGTGCAGCCTGTTGCATGGAATGCGTTACGATAACAATTGTATAATTTTGCCGTAATGCATCGATAAGCTCTTCAATCCGTGCCGTCGCGATGGGATCAAGAGCTGAACAGGGCTCATCCATCAAAATAACTTCAGGACTAACCGCAATAGCACGTGCAATACACAAACGCTGTTGTTGTCCCCCTGATAAACTTGTTCCAAGATCATGAAGACGGTCTTTTACTTCTTCAAATAAACCTGCCTGCCTCAAACTCTTTTCAACTATATCATGCAATTCAGAGCGCGTTTTAACTAAACCATGAATGCGTGGACCATACGCAACATTTTCAAATATAGATTTTGGAAAAGGACTAGGCTTTTGAAAAACCATTCCAACACGAGCGCGCAATTCTACAACATCAATCCTCTGGTCATAAATATTTTCCCCATCTAAAGTAATAAGACCGGTTGTTTTAGCGCCTTCAATCGTATCATTCATACGGTTAAAACAACGCAAAAAAGTCGACTTTCCGCATCCTGATGGACCAATCAAAGCTGTTACTTGATGTTCAGGAATATCAAGTGTAATACCGTGGAGTGCTTCTTTGTCTCCATAAGAAACCTTCACATCCTGACCTCGCATTTTAATCTTCATTACAAAAATTCACCTTACAAAAATCTTATCAAAACTGTTATTTTATTAAAATTACTGGCGGCGTTCAAATCGTCGACGTAAAAAAACCGCAGAAATATTCATGATTGCAAGAAAAATCATTAATACAATAATAGCACCTGACGTCTTTTCAACAAAAGCGCGCTCTGCTTCACCCGCCCACATAAAAATTTGAACAGGCAAAGCCGTTGCTGGATCCATGGGGGTTGTAGGAATATTAACAACAAAAGCAACCATTCCAATCAGAAGCAAAGGCGCTGTTTCACCCAAAGCCTGTGCGACTCCAATAATTGTGCCTGTCAAAATACCAGGCGCAGCTAAAGGAACAACATGATGAAAAATCATTTGTGTTTTTGATGCTCCCAGTCCTAAAGCTGCTGCACGAATAGAGAGAGGAACTGCACGCAGAGCAGAACGTGTTGCAATAATAATCGTGGGAAGAGTCATGAGCGCTAAAACAAGACCACCAACAAAAGAGGCTGAACGTGGTAATCCTAAAAAATTAACAAAAAACGAGAGTCCTAAAAGACCAAACACAATTGAAGGAACAGCTGCAAGATTATTGATATTAACCTCTATAAAATCTGTAAATTTATTTTTGCGTGCATATTCTTCCAAATAAAGAGCCGTTGCTATGCCTATCGGAAGTGAAACTAATAAAACGATGCCTATCATATAAAGAGAACCAATAATCGCAACACCTAATCCCGCAGTCTCAGGACGACTTGAAGCGCCAAATGTAAAAAAACCAATATTAAATGTTTTATAAAGCGTACCATCATGCGCTAAACGCTTTATCCATTCTACTTGTCGATTAGAAACTTTACGGTTTTTTTCTGCTACACGCAGATCAATCTGTCCCTTATAAGCAGAATCAATATCCGCAGATGCCAAAACCTTAACTTTTTGCATTGTGCCAATCAGTTTTGGATTCTTTGTTACCATTTCACGCAGCTGAACGCGGACACCATTTGAAAACATACGGTTAACTTCTCGAAGAGAGGCGCGGTCATTTTGATCTATATTAAGTTTCTTTGCTAAAGCATTGCGTACAAGAAGTGGATAATTCGCCGTCATGAGCACTCGCGGTTTTGTTTTATGTTGACCACTTGGATCAATGATCTTTTCATCCAAATAAATCAATAATGTCATTTCACTTTGAAAAAAAGCTGTATAACCCTGACTAATGATAGACCATAAAAGCGTAAATAAAAAAAACAAACCAATAAAAATAGCAATCAAACCATAGGCACGAAAACGACGTTCAGCCCAATACCGACGCTTGAGGCTAATATTGCAACGAGGGAAAAAATCTTCATTCATTCATATTGTTCCCGATATTTACGCACAATATAAAGAGCCAGAATATTCATCAAAAGTGTCATAACAAAGAGCGTCATCCCTAAGGCAAAAGCCACCAGAGTTTGTGGAGAATTAAACTCAAAATCACCGGTCAATTGATTAACAATCTTAACAGTCATCGTAGTCATTGCTTCGAAAGGATTGAGTGTTAAGTTTGCTGCAACACCTGCCGCCAAAACCACAATCATTGTTTCTCCAATTGCACGCGATGCCGTTAACAAAATGGCCCCCATAATCCCTGGAAGCGCTGCTGGTATAACAACTTTTTTAATTGTTTCAGATTGCGTTGCGCCTAAACCATAAGAACCTTCACGTAAAATGCGTGGAACAGCCGTAATAACATCATCCGATAAAGAGGAAACAAAAGGTATCAACATAATTCCCATCACAACTCCAGCGGTCAAAACACTTTGTGCCATAATAAACCCAACCCCATCTGAGAGAGAAACAGAGAGATCACGTAAAAATGGTCCTACAACCTTCAAAGCAAAAAAACCATAAACAATGGTTGGAATGCCAGCAAGAACTTCTAATAATGGTTTTACAATTGCTCGCAATCGCGCAGAAGCATACTCAGCCATATAAAGAGCTGAAAATAGCCCTATAGGTACAGCAAAAAGCATGGCGACAAATGCAATATAAAGCGTACCAGCAAGAAGCGGTATTAAACCAAATTGTCCTACTTCATCGCTTGAGCCGCTCGCGGAAAAACGCGGATCCCAAACTGTTCCTAAAAAGAAATTTGAAAATGATACAGACTGAAAAAAGCTTACTGTCTGAAAAAGCATAGAAAGCGCAATGGCTATTGTTGTCAAGACTGCAACAATAGATGCACAAATTAATCCAATAATAATAAAAGATTCAACCTTATTGCGCGCACGCTGATGAGGCGCAATTTGCACCATTCCACAGATAAAACCCAAAGACGCAATAACAAAAAGGAAACCATAGCCTATAAACTTAAGCTTTTCAGAAAAGAATACCCACGACTGTGCTATTTTGAACACATCATCCGATGCTTCACTAGGTAAAATCAATCCCTTCGCGAATAACTGTGCCTGCACTTCCGTATAGGAAGCGGTAGAAAGATTCCCTTCAAAGCGATGAATCATTTTGACGAGACTTCGAAGTGTCTCCCAAAGTAGATCATGATTTACAGACTTTGTTACATGCGCACTATACGTCCCAAGCTCTCGAGAGGCATTATATTCTAAATAAATTGTACTCCCAGCATCCCAAACAATTAAAAAAATAAAAGCTGGAATAACAGTAATCAAAAATGTCCACCAGCCATAATAATACGCACGAGAATGCATCTTATGTTGTTTGTATTCAAGAATGCGTGCTCGCATATAAGAAATACAAAAGCCACAAAATCCAAAAATCAATAATAGAAAAATAATGAAGGAAATGCGCATTTTATCTTTCAGTTTTTATAAAAAATAGCACCTAAATTTCCTATCCCAGAAATCCAACCAATTATTCCCTGCAAATTATTTCAATGTCATTACTCTACCAGTAGAAAAATCAGAACGCTGTGCTTGACGCTCCTTTTCAGGAGAAACAATCAAACCATATTCAGCCAAAGGACCATCTGGACCAATCATTTGATCAGAAAGAAAAAAGTCAACATACTCTCGCAAACCTGAAACAATATCTAAATGTGCTTTCTTAATATAGAAAAAAAGCGGTCGAGAAACTGGATATTGTCCACTAGAAATCGTCTCAACTGTTGGCGCAAAACCGTTAATATCGGCAACCTTTAGCCTATCAGCATTATTTTGATAAAAAGACAAACCAAAAATACCAACCCCTGTTTTATTAGAAGTTAGACGCGCAAATGTTTCAGAATAATCACCATCAATATCAACCGCTTTTCCATCCTTACGTACCGCAATACAAGCAGTGTGTATCTCCTTATCATCCATTCCTAAAGACTTCATCACCTCAACTGCCCCACTCTCTTTACACCCCTCAGTAAGTAATTTTTCCTCAAAAACTTCACGCGTCCCATGCTTCTCTCCAGGAATATACGCTGCTATCGTCCAATCAGGAAGAGCACTATTAACTGCACTCCATTTCAAAACATTATTCGGTTGCAACTTTCCATCTATAATAATTCGAGCAGCAAGAGCTTTATAAACATCTACTGGCTTTAATTTCCAATCAGGACCTTTAATATCTGTTGCAAAAACAATACCATCATACCCAATACGTATTTCCTCAACATCTTTTACACCAGCATCAACACAAGACTGTAATTCACTCGGTTTCATGGCTCGCGAAGCATTAACAATATCAACGGTGTTCTCCCCAATACCACGGCAGAATTCCTTAATACCAGCTCCTGTTCCACCCGATTCGATAACAGGAACCTTAAAATGGGGATAAATTTCTCCAAATGTCTCAGCAACAATCTTTTGATAAGGTAAAACTGTAGATGAACCAGTAATCTGTATTTGATCGCGCGCATTGCCTCCATTTGCTGACAGCAGTAGCGCAAAAATCAATCCCACTCCAATTGACAATACCCTGCTCATCTATAAACTCCCTAAAAATTGAGGACAAAGCCTCTTAATTTATATCATACGGTCATTCTAGTTCACATTTGCAACATAACAAATATAAAAAACAACATGGATCATTTTTTTAAAACCATGTTTTTGTCCTCTGTCAAATAAATTAATTTGAACGCCTGCACTCTATAACATCCCAAAACAAATGAGCAACATCTGTACCGCAGAAGCGTTTAATTTCACGAATTCCTGTAGGAGACGTCACATTAATTTCTGTTATATAATCTCCGATCACATCAATCCCCACAAAAAGAAGACCACGTTCCTTTAAGGCTGGAGCAATGCGTTCACAAATCTCATAATCACGTTTTGTTAACTCAACATTTTCCGCGCGACCTCCAACATGCATATTAGAGCGCACATCTGTTTTTGTCGGAATTCGATTAATAGCTCCAACGGGTGTACCATCAAGCAAAACAATCCTTTTATCTCCTTTTCGTACTGCCTCTAAATAGCGCTGAACAATAAAAGGTTCATGATAAATTTCTGCAAACATTTCCAACAATGATGCTAAATTGCGATCATCTTGTTTTAAATAAAAAACACCAGCACCCCCATTTCCATAAAGTGGTTTAACAATAATATCGCCAAATGTCTCTCTAAAAGCTGTTATTTCTTCAATATCTTTGGTAATTAATGTTTCTGGCATCAGATCAGAAAATTCAGTAACAAAAATTTTTTCTGGACTGTTGCGTACCCATGCTGGATCATTCACAATGAGTGTTTTAGGATGAATACGTTCTAACAAATGAGTCGTCGTGATATAATTGAGATCAAAAGGTGGATCTTGGCGTAAAAGAACCACATCCATATCTGTTAATTCCGTGCGAACAGGCTTTTCTAATTGATAGTAGTTTTCCTCTTTATCATGCACAATCAATGGCTCTAGTCGTGCAATCACACAACCATCGCACAGAGATAAACGATCTGGTGTATAATGGAAGAGAGAATGTCCACGTTCTTGTGCTGCTAAAGCGAGTGCAAATGTCGTATCTCCTTGAATCCGAACTGTTGAAATATGATCCATCTGAATAGCAATTTTCATAAATAAATCCTCCCTATCCTAAAAGCAGACTGGTCTATGCACCATAAACTTAGTAAACAATAAAAGAACTATGACAAGAGAAAATTTATGACACAAGAAACAGATACAAAATTAAACAACAAAGAAATCGAACGCTATGCACGCCACATCATTTTGCCTGAGATTGGTGGTGCAGGGCAACAAAAGCTAAAAAAAGCACGTGTTCTTGTTGTGGGCGCTGGTGGTCTTGGTGCTCCTGTCTTAACCTATTTGGCTGCCGCAGGTGTTGGAACCCTTGGAATTGTCGATAACGACATCGTTTCACTTTCCAATTTACAACGCCAAGTTATTCATAAAACAAATGCAATAAACAAAAGAAAAACAGACAGTGCTGAAACCACTATAAAAGCAATAAATCCCCATGTTGTAGTTGAAAAACACACCCTACGCTTAGATAAAAGTAATGTGGATAAACTGCTCAATGCTTACCACATCATTGTTGATGGAAGTGATAATTTTACGACACGCTATCTTCTTGCTGATCACGCTGCCCAATGCAAAAAACCTTTAATAAGTGGTGCTGTAGAACGTTTTAATGGCTCATTAACCGTCCTTATGCCGTATAAAGACAATAATCCTCACTATCGCGATTTATTTCCCACGCCTCCGGCTCACGGAACTATCCCAACATGCGCTGAAACTGGAATCATCGGTGTTTTACCTGGCGTTATTGGGACCCTACAAGCAATGGAAGTTATTAAAATGATC
Organism: Bartonella sp. MR30HLJHH; assembly: GCF_042194195.1. Taxonomy (NCBI): domain Bacteria; kingdom Pseudomonadati; phylum Pseudomonadota; class Alphaproteobacteria; order Hyphomicrobiales; family Bartonellaceae; genus Bartonella; species Bartonella sp. MR30HLJHH. The sequence goes on from NZ_JBHIMO010000004.1 coordinate 48,874, forward strand.
ACAAATATTGGTGAACCCTTAGTGGGAAAAATTCTTCTCTACAATGGATTATTAGCGCAATTTAATATTATTACTTATAAACGCTCAAATTATAAGGAAAATGCCATAGTTATTAAGAAGCTTGGGGAATCATGATTATGTCTCCTCCCGCATTAATTTTTAGCACTCTCGCAATATGTATTGAAATACTGATGTTTTATCGTAAGTCATCGAAACACTGTAACCAATGGAAACTATTAAATTTATCACAAATATGGAAGACCTTTTGTGAAAACATAATTCTCTATAATAGCTTATCAGCATAATTTCATGTCATCGTCTATAAATGAACAAAGACTCGTGCAAACTTAGCTGCCATCAGTATTTTTGTGTAAAAAATTTTCGAAGTAGATAAAAATATAATCAGCAGAACTCTATTTTACTATTTACACATAAAAATTGCTTCACATGAAAGTGCTTACTTCAAACCATAACCTGTAAATAAATAATCTAAATCATAGTTTAGTTATCGATACTATAAAAGATCAATGATCTGTCCCTACACCTCTAACCTCAAGAGAAAACGTCTATTCATCAAGCATCATAGAACGCAGCTTAGGATTATTGCACGTATAAGAATAATCAATTGTCTCTGTCCATCAGAAAAATACATGGGTATTGATGTGTACAGAAAGATTAAGATAAACCTCATGGAGAACTTTAATTACATAATTATTGCATTCAGAAGAAGAAAGCTGCGGCTCATGAATTTATAATCCTTCAGCAATAATTTCACAGACAAGCATATGTAGAAAAAGTGAAGAAAACGAATCTTGAAAATCAATCTGCAGATGACAGCGTAAAGAGTGCATTTTTATAAAAGATCTCTTTAAAACAAGCGAGTAAATATGTAACATTAAATGTGTTCTGTTTTGAATGAGGGACGTTCCCCCTAACAAAACATCGATAAGAGCTCTTTTGATAAAACCGTGAAACTAAAATTACAAAAAATCAGACTTCTTTCTAAAATTAACATCTATGATATAAGTTAATTTGGCTCGTTCGCTTTATTATTATCCATTGGTAAAGGAACAGGATGATCGGATAAACTGCGTAAATAAAGCAAAAGATCGGCACGATCTTGATCATTTTTAATTCCACGAAAAGACATAATAGTCCCAGGAAAAGCTTCACGTGGAGAATGTAAATAACGATCCAAAGTGATAAAATCCCATTTTTGATCAGAATGAGAACGCAATGCCCGTGAATAAGCAAAACCTGCTGCTGATGCCAAAGGGCGATTAACAATCTCCCAGAGAACTGGACCAACACGCCCTGCTTCATTGCGTCCAGAAGTATGGCATATGGCACATTGGCGAAAAAGTTTACGGCCATTTTCAAAATTGCCTTGTCGAAGACGGCTATTTAGTGATAGAGAAACATCAGGTGCTTTTTGTTTTTCTTGAAATGTATCATTCTTGGCAACTGTATGATAATATTGGACTGATGTAGGATGATCGTAAACTATATTGCTGAGTGTAGAAATCCCCACAATAATGACCAGCACGCATAAACAAGCACAAATAAAATAAATAAATCTCGGGCGATTCATAAAAACTCAAATGTTCACGGTTTCATTACCATTTTTAGTTTAAGCTTTTTCTTTATAACACACAACATCATAAATGCATCACAGATGACATTTGGAATCTTACAATGGCTCTTGAACCAATTATTCTTATTCCTGCTCGTATAGGCTCAACCCGTCTTCCTCAAAAAGCTCTCGCTGAAATTAGCGGAAAGCCGATGATTGTACATGTCGCAGAACAAGCCAAAAAAGCTGCAATAGGGCGTACGATCGTTGCAACAGATCATAATGATATTGCTAAAGCTGTTGCAGATTATGGGCATGAATGTATCATAACACAAGGTGATCATAAGTCTGGATCTGATCGTATTTATGAAGCTTTAATGCGTATTGATCCTGAACAACGTTACAATACCATTTTAAATATACAAGGTGACTTACCAACAATAATGCCTCGTGAAATCATTCATGCGCTACGCCCTTTAGAAAATAGCTTTACTGATATTGCAACCTTGGGTGCTCGAATCATTGAAGAAAATGAAAAAAGAGATCCCAATGTCGTCAAAATCATTGGTACACCTCTTTCTCAAAATCGCCTTCGTGCTCTTTATTTTACGCGCACCACAGCACCTTATGGAGATGGTCCTCTTTATCATCATATTGGAATATACGCTTATCGGCGCGAAGCACTTGAGAAATTTATATCATTCAAACCCTCTACACTCGAGCAACGCGAAAAACTTGAACAATTACGTGCATTAGAACATAATATGCGCATCGATGTGGAGATAGTTGATACAATTCCCTTAGGCGTAGACACACAACGTGATCTCGATAAAGTGCGCGAGATTTTAGCATGAAAATACTTAAAAAAAACAATAAAATTTCTTTCCAAGGAGAATACGGCGCTAATTCCCATATTGCTTGCTCCAATATGTTCCCCAATATGGATGCTGTTCCCTCTGCTACTTTTGAAGATGCCCTTAATTTAGTGGAAAGTGGGAAAGCTGATCTTGCTATGATCCCTATTGAAAATACTCTTGCGGGACGCGTTGCAGACATTCATCATCTTTTACCGCAATCATCTCTTTATATTATTGATGAATATTTTTTACCTATCCATTTTCAATTAATGGTTTTGCCCGGCGTTACATATGACGAAATTAAAACCGTCCACAGCCATACGCATGCCCTTGCACAATGCCGAAAAATCATACGAAACAACGGTTGGAAACCTGTTGTTTCTGCTGACACCGCTGGAGCTGCAAAATTTATTAAAAAAAATGCTAAACGTTCACAGGCTGCCTTAGCTCCTCTGATCGCAGCAGAACTCTATGGACTTGATATTCTTGAAAGGGATGTTGAAGATACCCCTCATAATATTACCCGTTTTGTCATCCTTTCACGCTCCAAACGACATGTTCCCAAGCCTAAAAATGGCGAAAAAATCATCACCAGTCTTCTTTTTCGAGTGCGCAATGTCCCGGCTGCTCTCTATAAAGCTATGGGAGGATTTGCAACGAATGGTATCAATATGACAAAATTAGAAAGCTATCAAATTGGTGGAAATTTCAATGCAACACAATTCTTTGTTGATATTGAAGGACATCCTGAAGATCCGATGATGAAACTTGCCTTAGAAGAATTATCTTTCTTTTCTGCAGAACTGCGTATTATCGGTACTTATCCGGCACAAAACGATCGAACATCGTATATATAAAAGCAATTAAGCTGCCATCATTTTTTGCTGATATCAAAGAGCATCGTAAAAATTTCATGATGCAACACATCTCGGAAGAGCTTGTTTTTTCTACTCAACACCCTTCATAAACACTGAAGAAGAAAATTTAGCTCTCAAAACAATTCAAATTATTATACATAATAGAGCATTCAAATCTCTTAGACTGATATCATTCTGAACATGGTTTAAAGCTAGAAAATGCAACTTAGCCCTGCTTTTAGCATTAAGTTTGAACTTTCATTTTTATAAAAACTGATTTATGATTCATCTCACTTTAGAAAAAAGGAAAGGATAATGAAAAAAATCTTCGCGCAAGGATTATTAGCCGCAAATATTCTCGCCTACTCTAGTGTTGCATTTGCTGGCTTTGGTGAGAAAAAATGGAATTTTGCGCTGGATGAAAGTGTTGTGATCACCCCATCCGATATTGTCCATCAAGGAGTTGAATACTCTTGTAGTATCTTTAAACCGAATAAAGTATCCTTCACTTTATCGTACTCTACCCCTTCTGATCTAAACAAATTGAGAATTGTTGTTGATGATGAAAAGAAAATAACCCATGATAAAGAAAAGAAGATCTTTACACTAAAAAATATAAAATCTCTTCATATAAGTTTTCCTTCGTCAGGATATTATATTTTTAAAAATATTACGAAGAAAAAAGTTGTTGGAACAAATTGTGATACAGGAGATTATGATTAATAATATTTCTATAACATCTAAATTTGAGTAAAGTTCTTCTTTTTTTCAGGTATTTTTTTCAAAATACGGCATGATAAGCTGTTAAAACTAATCGCTGAAGAGGTATTTTTATACTAATATGGAAAAACCTTAAGCTGCTCAGAACATTAGATATTGAAGAACTTTTGCAAAAACTAAAAGACTAAACTTAAATTGTTCTGTATTTTCTACTATCAGAGCTATTTTTTTTAATAAGAATATGACTTCTATCTTCGTAGCTGCTTCATTTTAAGTGCTATGAAGCACATCTTACCCAAATCACTTAGATAAACAGAAAAGCGAAATTTGCTCTATAGATGCATTCCTCGCTGCATTTTAAATCATACTCATTCAGCTTTTTGTAAAAATTCATCCCGCTTTTCCCTCCTTGTTAAAGAATATAATTATTTGAAACTATAAAATGTCGCTTATATCGAATAAGAATCATTTTTATGCTTATAAAACCAGTACCCCCTATTTCTATAGCATTGAATGTTGCATCTTCTCTTGTATGAGCACAGTCACTTAAAAATATATGAAATTTTTTCTCAAATGATGAAAATTCATATAGTGATCCATCTTGTGATGAACATCAATGTTTTTTAATTAAAAGAACAAGCACGCAAAAAAGAGCAATAACATCTACTCAGTATTTATATTCGTATATGTTAAAAGAAAAAATATTACGTATTTGATATTTTCATTCACTATAGAAATCAGGTGGTGGTCTTATAAGATATTGACTTATCATTATAATACTTTGATTTTTTTATACTGAATTACAACCACGAATAAAGTAAGATCCTCCCATCTTAAATCTTCATATTGAATCAATTAAAATCGTTTCCTTAAAAGTTACAAATGGGACTGGTGTGTGAGAGGAGCAACACCATTAAAGCAATATTTGCTAATTATTTAAATAGCACTCTTCCCCCTAACTTTCGAATGTTAGCCAATTACATGATCTATCTACTTTATTTGCTTCTTTGACTGTTGTAAATTTTTGATGATTCAATTTCGTCGTTTTAGAACAAACGTATCTATCCTAAAACTCTTACATGTTTCAGCGAATGAGAATAATTATACATTCAGATTATCTTAAGCGCAAAATATTTTCATACCAAATAAATATGAAGAGCTACTGCTATGAAAACCGATAAATCCATAATCTCTTTGTTGTTTATATGTCAATAAATTAAACGCAAAGGAAAATTCTTCGTCGTTCTTAGGATATTTTTCGTTTCTGAGCTTGATTTTTCATTCCAAATCGACAATATGAACTTGGGAGGTTGGTGGTGGACGAACAGCTCGCCAACTGGGTCAGGTCTGGAAAGAAGCAGCCCCAACGAGTTCTGGTACGGGTCATCGTGCCAACCTCCTATTTTGCTGAAGAAATTATTTTTTATGCTGTCTTTTAGCGAGGTACTTTTAATCTTCAGAGCGGCATTTGTATGCAGCAAATAAGGGGGTTTTGTTATTTTTTAACAAATTGTCCCATAAATAATTTGATTAAGAAAAAATCCTTTTATATGAGACTACAGTATTGATCTATGCTTTTGTATTATCAAAATGTACGCATAAAGAACTTCGAAGTTGGAAATATTCATGGAAAATATACCGGTAGAAACAGCCTATCGTGTTCTTGCTCGTAAATATCGACCCCAAAACTTCTCTGACCTTATTGGTCAGGAAGCTATGGTGCGTACTCTCACCAACGCCTTTGAAAAAGGTCGTATTGCACAAGCGTGGATGTTAACAGGGATTCGTGGCGTAGGTAAAACCACAACAGCACGTATTTTGGCACGTGCGCTTAATTATAAAACAAAAGATATTGACCAACCGACAACCGTATTGGACTCTCTTGGTGAACATTGCACACAAATTATCGAAGGACGCCATATTGATGTTATAGAAATGGATGCTGCTTCTCATACGGGCATTGATGATATTCGTGAAATTATTGAACAAATACGCTATCGTCCTGTTTCTGCACGTTATAAGGTTTATATTATCGATGAAGTACATATGCTCTCAACACAAGCCTTTAATGGTTTATTGAAAACTCTTGAAGAACCACCGTCCCATGTGAAATTTATTTTTGCCACAACAGAAATTCGCAAAGTTCCTATTACAATCCTTTCGCGTTGCCAACGTTTTGATTTGCGGCGTATTGAATCAAAAGCTTTGAGTGCACATTTGCGCCAAATTGCGAAATATGAAAAGGTAGAAGTAGAAGATCAAGCACTCTCTATGATTGCCCGTGCTGCAGAAGGATCTGCACGTGATGCATTATCCATTTTTGATCAAGCGATTGCCCATAGCAATGGCAATGTTAATGCCATTGCGGTGCGTACAATGTTAGGATTAGCGGATCAAGCACGTATTATTGATCTTTTTGAATTTATCATGAAAGGCGATGTTGTTAATGCATTACATGAATTACGCAGTCAATATGAGGCAGGTGCTGATCCTCTTACTATATTGACAGAACTAGCCGACTTTAATCATTTGGTCACACGTTTACGTTTTACACCAGAAATAGTGGAAGATTTCTCACTGACTGAAGAACAACGTTTAAGAAGTTTAGACTTTTCAAAAAAACTTTCCGTTCCTATTTTATCCCGAAACTGGCAAATGTTACTCAAAGGTTTACAGGAAGTTAATCAAACTGCACGTCCGCTTCAAGCCGCTGAAATGCTTTTAATTCGTCTTGCTCACACGGCTGACTTACCAACTCTTGATGAAGCTTTAAAAAAGCTTACGCAAGAAAAAACACCTCTCACACTGGTTAAAAACTCTTCTCATCAAGAATCTACAAATGCAAATAATATAACAAAAGAAACAATGGTCGAAGCCCATGTTTCCTCGAGCGTTTCAAATACATTACCAGATCAATCAGATTTAAAAACATCCTTGAAAAACCAATTAGATCATTCCTTACAACCGGAAAATTTAGTTAAAAATCAAAACCCTGACAAAATCAACGCCCAAGAAGTAACAGAAACTCTTGAAAATTCTCAATCTATTGATCTTTCTGAAAAGAGTGCAAATTTATCGCATTCTGTCACGCAAACAATAGAAAAGATTACTCAACCTAAAACTCTAGTGATTAATTCTTTGCACGATATTGTTCAATTAGCCGAACAGCATAATGATGCTCCTTTCAAACTCCTTATTAAAGAATTTGTTCATCCTGTTTCTTTTGAAGCTGGGCATATTACCTTAAGACTTTCTGAAAATACCCCACAATTTCTTGCTCATGATATAGAAAAAAAAATATCTCAATGGACTGAAAAACGCTGGACAATAATTTTTGTTAATGAAGGAGGTGGACCAACCTTACAGGAGGAAAGTATAGCGATTCAAAAGACTCTTTTTTCCAATGCAGAAACAGATCCTGATATCGCGAAAATCCTCAACCATTTCCCAGAAGCAAAAATTGTCGATATTCGACTCAATAAAGAAGAAAATGATCTTGATTTACTTCCCAATACCTTTAAAAATGCTGATATTTTTAAAAATAAAAATGATATCAATGATGAATAAGGATACCTATTCCTATGCGTGAAATGATGAGCATGATGAAAAAAGCCAAAGAAATGCAAGAAAAAATGCAGAAGATTCAGGAAGAAATAGCTAATCTGCAAGCTACCGGCACTGCAGGGGGGGGGCTCGTCAATATCACTTTAAATGGCAAAAATATTATAACAGCAATTCAAATAGATCCTTCATTACTCAAACCTGAGGAAGCTGAAATTCTCGAAGATCTCATTATGGCAGCTTATAATGAAGCAAGAACAAAAATCGAAATCGCAATAGAAGAAAAAACCAAAAGTATAACGGCAGGAATACCGCTCCCTTCAGGTTTCAAGCTTCCATTTTAATGAAACGGATTTTTTCCGTGGGACAAAAATATGTCTAAATACATTGCAGGACCTGAGATTGAACGTCTCATTCAGATTTTATCACGTATACCAGGTCTTGGTCCACGTTCAGCGCGTCGTGCTGCGCTTCATCTTATCAAAAAAAAGGAAACATTGCTGGAGCCTTTAGGAGCAGCTATACAAGCAGCTATAGAAAAAGTCGGCATTTGTTCTGTTTGTGGAAATGTCGATACCATTGATCCTTGTTCAATTTGTACAGATTTGCGCCGCGATGATACAACAATCATCGTTGTTGAGGATATTGCTGATCTGTGGGCTCTTGAACGCGCAAAAACTTTAGCCGCACGTTACCATGTATTGGGTGGACGACTCTCCCCCTTAGATGGAATAGGTCCTGACGAACTCAACATTGCCACCTTAATACAACGTGTTGTACAAAATCCTATTACGGAAATTATTCTTGCTGTCAATGCGACTGTCGAAGGTCAAACAACTGCTCACTATATCACCGATCAGCTCTCTAACTTCTCCGTTAAAATTACGCGACTTGCTCATGGTGTGCCTGTAGGAGGTGAGCTTGATTATCTTGATGATGGAACTTTAGCAGCAGCTGTACAAGCACGAACAAATCTTTAAAACTCGCTTCTAATGCCCATTGTCTCTTCTTACTTGCTATTTTTTTATGAGGGAATATTAAAATGTCAAAGAAAAAACTCTCATTTTTGAACGACCTTGGTCCAGGTATTCTATTATGCTTGCTCGTATCTGCCTTAGCTTATGGTTTAGAAGTGATAGAAAAACAGTTTTTCTCAGAAGCGTGGCTTGAAAGCCTTGTTTTGGCAATTCTTTTAGGATCAATTACTCGTAGCTGTTTTAATCTGCCAAAATATTTCCAAAAAGGTATAACCTTTTGTGCAAAAACGCTTCTTGAAATTGCTATTGTTCTTTTAGGGGCAAGCATTAGCATCCATGCAGTTGTTTCAGCCGGTTGGAATTTGCTTGCAAGCATCGTATTCGTTATATTTATAACGATCCTCATTAGTTTTGTTATAGGCAGACTGTTTGGACTTTCTGCAAATTTAGCAATGCTGGTCGCTTGCGGTAATGCCATTTGTGGCAATTCAGCTATCGTTGCAACTGCCCCTGTCATCCATGCTAAACATGAAGATGTAGCGGCAGCAATTGCTTTTACCGCTCTTTTAGGGGTTCTTATTATTTTATTTCTCCCTTTTTTACATCCACTTTTGAATTTATCATTTAACCAATACGGTGTGCTTGCAGGCATGGTTGTTTATGCCGTACCGCAGGTCTTAGCAGCAACAGCGCCAATATCTTTCGTAAGCGTTCAAATTGCAACAATTGTCAAATTGGTGCGGGTTTTAATGTTGGGCCCTGTTATTTTTATCCTATCCATCATTTATCATCGATCAGCACAAACACATTTTCGTCTACACACTCTCGTCCCATGGTTTATCATCGGTTTTATTATCATGATGCTTATTCGTTCAAGCGGACTTATTCCTGAAACGGCGATAAACCCGATTAAACTTATAGCTCAACTGTTCACGATCATTTCAATGGCAGCTTTAGGATTAGGTGTTGATATCCGCTCATTAAAAAAAGCAGGATGGCGCGTTATTTTAGCTTCAACTTCCTCCATACTTCTTCTTGGCGCTTGTAGCCTTATCATGATAGGATTGATTGATCTGAACCATATAACATTTTGAAATATGCATTTATTATTATCTTTTTAACAGAGCATGCAATCAATCCAAAGGTTCACTAATATTAAAAGCAGTTTTTTATAAAACCAGCAAAAGTTCTAAAAACTGCTTATTATTCTATACAAAAAATTGAAAGAGCTGTGATATTAAGTAAAGACTGTCAAATTTGCTTTTCAGTCCGTAATGATTTGCAACGGCGTAGTATTAAAATATGTAACTCATGCAAAACAATGCCATTGCTTTCATCTGCTCTCATTACGCTGAAGTTTTTATATAAAGACTGATAGAATATGCTCTTATTGGGAAAAAATGTGGGGTCATGGCTTTCCCCCTTTTAACTTACTTTTACTTACTATGGAATACAAATGGCATCATCATACTATTTGATAGCTCAAAATGTTTGTGACAATCCTTACATTTAAAAGATTCGTGAAAGGAGTTTTTATTTACACCCTAATTCCGCTTGTAATATACAAGCTAATAACTTTAATTTTTTACCATAAGTAGATTTGAAATAAGAGAATTTTACAATACTCAAGGTCCTCATTCAAAAAGTGAAAACAAGTAAGGATTAAATCAACATCTCGTTCCATCCCATAAAAAGATATTGTTGCTTATTAGCACTAGTAACTTTCTTACAAATGAAATATACGATAATAAAAAGATTAAAAATACAGCAGGACTTTTGTTTATCGTTTTATTCAACTAAAATATTTTTATGCTTATCCTTGCTATAGATACTGCTTCAATTTATTGTGCTGTTGCGCTCATTCGTCATAAATCTGTTATTGCGCGTATCAATGAGCGCATGAACAAAGGGCATGCTGAAAAACTTATTGGGCAGATTACACAAACAATGACACAAGCCAATATGACGCTTGATCAAGTTGAGCGTATTGCTGTCAATATTGGACCTGGATCATTTACTGGTGTACGTGTTGGTGTTGCAACAGCGCGCGCTTTGGCATTAGCACTTGAAATACCTGCTGTTGGAGTAAGTGCTCTTGAAGCGTTAGCAGCACAAGTAATAAACAGTAAAAGTACAGCATCAGCAATTACTGTTGTCATTGAAGCAGGGAGAGAGATGTTCTACCATCAAAATTTTCATAATGATCTCACACCTTTGGGAGCGCCGGGATTAAAAACAATTGAAAATATCCTCGAAGATTTACCCAAAAAAACCCGACTGACCGGCCCAGCGGCTGATATCGTTGTGGAGCATATTAAAAGCCATAAAATAAACGAAAAAATTGTCCTAGAAAAAATCCCCTGCGAAGCGGCTGATATTGTAAACTATGCTTATCTTGCCGCAAACAAACAATCAAAAAATTCTCCTCGCCCACTCTATCTACGCAGTGCTGATGCAAAACAACAAACCAATTTTGCTTTACCACAAAAAAAATAATGCCCAAATTTTCATTGACAAAAAAGATTTTTGGAATTGCTCCGCTACAAGTTAATGATAGTGCTTCACTTCATCAAATTCATCAACATTGTTTTACCCCGTCTTGGGGAAAACAAGCTTTTGATAATTTCTTAACAGATCACTCTATCTTCGGATACAAAGTTTTTCTCATTGATCGCTCTGATCAAATTTTAGGCTTTTGCCTATGCCGTCTCATCCTTGATGAAGCAGAAATCATCACAATTGCTGTTCACCCTCATTATCGTCAACAAGGAATTGGTACCTTTCTTATCGAAAGCACAGTTCACCATCTTCACGACAAAGGCGCTATAAAATTATTCTTGGAAGTAGAAGCCACAAACCTTTCTGCTTTGAACCTTTATCAACGCTTTGAATTTCAAAAAATTTCTGAACGTCTTGCTTACTACCCGTCAAAAAATGGTCGTGGTGATGCAATTATCATGCAAAAAACTTTTAAGCAAATAGATTGAGATTTGTGTAAAAAACATTTACACATGCACCATGAATAAAGTAAATCCTAAAAATACACCTCCTGTTTCTCCGAAAAAGGTTTTTATCAAAACCTATGGATGTCAAATGAATGTTTATGATAGCCAACGGATGATTGATAGTCTCAGTTCGCAAGGCTATGTGACAACACAAATTCCCAATGAGGCCGATCTTATTCTTGTTAATACCTGTCATATTCGTGAAAAAGCAGCAGAAAAACTTTATTCTGATCTCGGTCGTTTGCGCGTTATGCGTCAAGAGCGCACACCTGATAACCCCCTGATGGTTGGTGTAACGGGTTGTGTTGCACAAGCTGAGGGAAGTGAAATCTTGCGCCGTGCTCCAACAGTGGATCTTGTTATTGGTCCGCAAATGTATCATCGCTTGCCAGAATTGTTAGAGAAAGCCAAACAAGGAAAAAAAATTATCGAAACAGACTATGCTGTTGAAGATAAATTTGCTCATTTGCCGCCCCATAATAAACATGCAGTAAGAAAACGAGGTGTTAGCGCATTTTTAACAGTACAGGAAGGTTGCGATAAATTTTGCACTTTTTGTGTTGTGCCCTATACACGCGGTGCCGAAATATCACGATCCGTTGAGCAAATTACTGAAGAAGCCTTTCAACTCATCGAAGCGGGTGTCAAAGAAATTACGCTGCTTGGACAAAATGTCAATGGTTGGCATGGACAAAGTGCTGATGGCAAAACTTGGCGTCTTGGCGATCTTCTTTATCATCTTGCAAAACTCGATGGTTTAAAGCGTTTGCGTTACACAACCAGCCACCCACGTGATATGGATGACAGCCTTATTGCCGCGCATCGAGATCTTGATATGTTAATGCCTTACCTCCATCTTCCTGTTCAATCAGGTTCAGATCGCATCTTAAAAGCTATGAACCGCCAACACAAAAGCTCTCATTATCTTCATCTTATCGAAAAAATTCGAACCGCACGGCCAGATATTGCCTTTTCAGGTGATTTTATTGTAGGGTTTCCAGGAGAAACAGACGAAGACTTTGAAGAAACCATTAAACTTATTCAACAAGTACAGTACAGTTCAGCTTATTCTTTTAAATATTCCCCCCGTCCTGGAACAGTGGGAGCCACAATGAAAAATCATGTTGATGAATCTGTAAAAGATGCCCGCCTTCAACATTTACAAGTCCTTCTCCTTGAGCAACAAAATGCGTTTTTGCGTTCTAAAATTGGTCAAAAAACTGACGTTCTCATCGAAAAACCTGGACGTCACTCAGGGCAAATGGTAGGACGTTCCCCTTGGCTTTTACCTGTTGTCGTAGATACAGAAGCCTCTACAGGTAGTGTAATAGAAATTCATATTAAAAATGCAAGCTCAAACAGTTTTGTTGGTGAAGTGACAAATAGATAAACATACTTTTAAAACCTTGTTCACAATAAATATTTTGGAAAACTCTTTTATTTTAAAAGAAAATGATTACATCTAAGATGTGCACTTCTGTGAAAAAATGTCTTTTATAGAATTTACTTAACAAAACGTGCAATATTTATGTAGATATGGAGAATAGGCTGAAAGCTTCAACCGAAAAAATAAAGCGTATTAAAGAAAAAGTAAATATGTCCCTTGAAAAGGCTGATACCTTGAAACAAACAAGCGCTTCAGATCCGAGCCAAGTTGTTTTGATTTTCGAAAATAATAAATATGCAAAAGCAGTTTTTGGTAAATTTGACGAAAATCTCGCTTATATCGAAAAAAAACTTGAACTTAGTATTCATCCGCGTGGTAATGAAGTCTTAATCCGTGGAAATATTTCTGTTATAAAACGTGCGCAATATGTATTGCAGCAACTTTATGAACGTGCCAAAACACATCAAGAGCTCACTTTATCAGATATAAAAGGAGCGCTTGCTATGGCAAATACACCAAAGAAGCAGAAAGAAGACACAATAACACACAAATCTGCAACGAAACGTATACCAGCACGGTTGAGTACCCATAAAAAAATAATTCATGCAAGAACTCCAACACAAGATGCTTACATACGCGCTATGGAACATACTGAACTTGTGTTTGGTGTAGGACCAGCAGGAACAGGCAAAACGTATCTTGCTGTTGCTCATGCTGCAATGCTTCTAGAACGTGGTATCATTGAGCGAATTATTCTCTCACGTCCGGCTGTTGAAGCTGGAGAACATCTTGGTTTTCTTCCTGGTGATCTCAAGGAAAAAGTCGACCCATATTTACGACCACTTTATGATGCTCTTTATGATATGATGCCCGCTGAAAAAATAGAACGCATTTTAGCTTCTGGTGTCATAGAAATTGCTCCTCTTGCCTTTATGCGCGGACGAACACTTGCCCATGCTGCTGTTATTCTTGATGAGGCACAAAATACTACGCCCATGCAAATGAAAATGTTCCTCACACGTCTTGGAGAAGGAACACGTATGATTGTTACCGGTGACGTAAGCCAAATTGATTTGCCTACAGGGCAAAAATCAGGTCTCATTGAAGCAGTTCGCATTCTTTCAAATGTAGAAAATATTGCGATTGTACATTTTGATGAAAAAGATGTTATACGCCATCCACTTGTTGCTGCTATCGTTCGTGCTTATGATCGCGATTCCGAAATACAAAATAAAAAAAAATCATTCGCATGCGGTGCATTAAAAAATGAATTTGATTCATCATGATTATTATTGATATAATGGTTAAAAGCGCAGGGTGGAATGATGAGAAAATGCTTTATAATATCACTGAAAAAGCATTAATGACAACTATGCATCATGTTTCATTGGCAAATGTTGTAAGCGAGATTAGCCTGCTTTTTACGGATGATGAACATATGGCACAAATCAATGCACAATGGCGCAACAAAAACAAATCTACTAATGTATTATCCTTTCCTGCTTTTCCACTTAAAGCTGGAAATCGACCTGGTCCCATGCTCGGTGATATTATTATTGCGCGAGAAACTGTTGTTCTCGAAGCAGAAAAACAAGGAAAAACATTTCAAGACCATTTAACGCATATGATTATTCATGGTATCTTGCATCTACTTGGCTATGACCATGAAACTGATAATGAAGCATATCAAATGGAAAAGCTCGAAAGAGAAATTCTGCAAAAGCTTTCCATAAAAGATCCTTACGCTGAATTGTCTATAAATGATAAAATTTAACTTTTAAAGTCAATATTACGAGCATACCATTTAAAGCCTCTCATTCACCTAATTATAAAAAGAAAGTTTAGAAGATTTCAAAACCATGACAAACAAAACAAATGCACAAAATAATAGTCAAACATCTTCTAATAATGAAAAAAAAACCTCTCAACAGACGAATCATACAGAAAAATATTCTCTGATGAATCATTTGTTTTCATTTTTACGGGGTCGTAATTGTGTGTCTACATCACTGCGCGATGATCTTACCGTTGCACTCACGACTGACAATGAAAAAGACACTGCCCTCTTCTCACCTGAAGAACGTACTATGTTGCATAATATTTTACGCTTACGTGAAGCACGCGTGGATGATGTTATGATACCACGTTCTGAAATCGAAGCACTGGAAATAAACACTTCACTTGGAGAAACCCTTAAATGTTTCGCAAAAATTGGTCATTCTCGCATACCTGTTTATGCTGAAACTTTGGATGATCCGCGCGGCATGATTCATATCCGCGATATTCTTAACTATATGACTCGCTTTATTGTCAGCCCAACAAAAACCGAACAGAAATCCGATTTTCTTCAATTAAACCATACAGACTTACATACCCCAATCGGTGAATTAGATCTGATCCGAACTGTTCTCTTTGTTCCAAGTTCCATGCTTGCAAGCAAATTATTAACACGAATGCAAACTACACGAACTCAAATGGCTTTAGTTATTGATGAACATGGGGGAACAGATGGTCTCGTTTCAATGGAGGATATTGTTGAATTGGTCGTTGGTGATATCGAAGATGAACATGATAATGTCGACAATGCTATCGTACGTGAACCAAACAATAAATGGCTCGTTGATGCAAGAACTGAACTAGAAGATGTGGAGAAAGCTCTTGGTCCTGATTTTGTCGTAGGGGAATATGGTGATGATGTTGATACGATTGGTGGTTTGATCGTCTCCATTCTTGATCGCATTCCTGCCAAAGGTGAAATTGTCGAAGCTGTACCTGGCTATAGATTTCGTATTTTAGAAGCTGATAAACGTCGGATTAAGCGATTGCGTATTTTTCGCATTCCAAAAAATGAGAATCTTGAGAACAATGCCATCCCTAAAGAATAGTCCAGCGTTTTTAAACAATTTCATCGTTTTTTTGTCCTCTGTTACCGGTTGGAAGCGCCAAGCATGGATATTTCTGTGTGGTGCTCTTACTTCTTTTGCACTTCCACCCTTTTATTTGACACCTCTTTGCTTTTTAACTTTCCCTCTCTTTATTGTTTTACTTGACTCAATACGGGCCGCAAAAAACAATAAAAAACATTTTTTTATTTACGCTTTAAGCTGTGGAACCTTTGGTTTTAGTTATTTTATTTGCGGCCTTTGGTGGTTATGCAATGCTTTGTTAACAGATCCAGATTCTTTTGGTTGGGCAGTCCCATTAGCCATTTTAGTTCCTCCACTCTACCTTTCTCTTTATTGGTTTTTTTCTGGTTTCATTGTTGGTTTATTATGGACAAAAGGAATAGCACGCTTTTTTGTGTTAGCCTTTGCATTAGGATTGTCCGAGTGGTTGCGTGCGTTTTTATTCACAGGATTTCCATGGAATGCTCTCGGCTATACAGCCATGCCAACCCCAATGTTCATGCAATCTGATGCAATCGTTGGACTTTACGGAATGAATATTCTTGCTGTCTTAGCCTACAGTTTGCCAACTGTTTTATTAACAGATGAAAAAAAGAAAGTGGCACTTTCTCTTTGCTTATCACTTATATTCATTCACAGTGGTTTTGGGTTTTATCGTCTTCATACTATAGAAAACACAGCTGAAAATCAAAAAAGTTCTTATTGGGTGCGCATTGTTCAACCTTCCATCCAACAAAATATAAAATTGCATAATAATACACGAGAAGCTGTGTTGGAAGCGCATATGAATCTAAGTGCACTGCCAACAACCGATCAAAATTCAGAACCCGATTTTATCGTATGGCCCGAAGCTTCCGTTCCTTACCTTCTCTATGATAACTCATCCATCACAATGCGCATTGCCTCTCTTTTAAAATCTAAACAATGGGCTATTATCGGAGCAATACGAGCCAGTAATGATCTACCTCATTCCCAAACACAATATTTTAACACAATTGCAGTCATTAATGCTCAAGGTAATATTTTAAATACTTCCGATAAACTTCATTTGGTTCCTTTTGGTGAGTATCTTCCTTATCAGAATTTATTGAAAAAAATTGGATTGCGTACCCTTGCCGATAATATTGGTGGGTATAGTGCTGCAAGCGTGCGTAAAATTGTTACAATGCCAAACGGATTTTCTTATCTACCCTTGATTTGTTATGAAGCAATATTTCCCCATGAAATGACTTTTAAAGGCTCCTCGCCTCAAGCAATTATTAATATTACAAATGATGCATGGTTTGGTGTAACACCAGGACCCTATCAACATCTTCAACAAGCACAACTTCGTGCCGTTGAACTGGGAATTCCCCTCATACGAGCAGCCAATAATGGAATATCAGCTGTTATTGATTCTTATGGACGAATCGTTGTAGCTCTTCAACAAAATGCTGTGGGCATTATTGATTCACAAGTTCCATCATCCATTACCCCTATAGGAAGCAATGAATACAGAACTTTCTCTACTTTTATCTTATTCATCCTTATGCTATTGTGTCGCGTTGGTTTTGGTTCTACAAAACAGCTTAAATGATTCAAGTGCCCTTTGTACGGTATTATGTTGCATTTACCAGTAATATTGGGAAAAAATATTACATATTATTTTAATTATATGATAAATCAGCTGCGCATAAATATGATGTTGGTTTAGAAGAAAAGTGCTGGAAATAAAGAGTTGCATTATGACCGAAACTAGAAAAAAACCTGACCCTATAGATATCTATGTTGGAACTCGTATCCGTTTACGTCGTAATATTTTAGGACTTACTCAAGAGAAACTAGGTGAAAAATTAGGAATTACTTTTCAGCAAATCCAAAAATATGAAAAAGGAACAAACCGTATTGGTGCCAGTCGTCTTCAAGCGATAGCGGAAATTATGGATGTTCCTGTTTCTTACTTTTTTGATAAAGGTATTACCTCCCAACAAGTAGAGGGTTTTGCTGAAAATGATCACAATTTTATAGACTTTTGTTCTAGCAGCGAAGGGATTCAGCTCATGCGCGCTTTTACAAATATATCTGATGCTAAAGTGCGTCGAAAAATTATTGATTTGGCAAAAGCACTTTCTGAGGAAGATTTGACAAATAAGCTATAAATTAAAATTATATCTTTTCTCTTTTATTCATATAAATTTTCATTGACGATTTGCTGTAGAATTAGCAAATCGTGACAACTTTAGTAAGCAATTAATTAAATCGTTGATTTTCTTTTTTGAAGGAGTTCCTATGCCGCATCAAGATTATCTTTTTACGAGCGAATCGGTATCGGAAGGACATCCTGATAAAATTTGTGATCGTATTTCCGATGAAATCGTTGATATGATCTATCAAGAAGCTGAAAAGACTGGTACTGATCCATGGTTAATACGCGTTGCCTGTGAAACTCTCGTCAGTGTCAACCGCGTTGTTATCGCTGGTGAAGTGCGTGTTCCCGATACACTATTAAAAAAAGATAACAATAAAGAATTTATCTATGATGAAACTGGCTTTCCACTCATTAATCCTACGCGTTTTCGTACAGCAGCGCGCCGTGCTATTCGTACCATTGGCTATGAACAAGCAGGATTCCATTGGAAAACTGTTAAAATTGATGTTCTTTTGCGCCCTCAATCAGCTGACATAGCAAGAGGGGTTGATAATGCTACGGATCGGCATGGTGAAGAAGGAGCAGGTGATCAAGGTATTATGTTTGGATATGCTTGCCGTGAAACACCTGATTTCATGCCTGCGCCAATTTATTATGCGCATAGAATTCTCAAACTTCTTGCCGCTGCCCGTCATAAAGGAGAGGGAGAAGTTGGAAAATTAGGACCAGATGCTAAAAGCCAAATAACCATACGCTATAAAAATGGAAAACCGATAGAGGTCACATCCATTGTTCTTTCAACGCAGCACCTCGATGAAAGCTGGGATTCCAACAAGGTACGTACAGTGGTTGAACCTTACATTCGTCAAGCTTTACATGACATTCCCATTGCAGCTCAATGCAGTTGGTATATTAACCCAACAGGAAAATTTGTCATTGGTGGTCCTCAAAGCGATGCCGGATTAACAGGACGCAAAATTATTGTGGATACTTATGGAGGCGCAGCACCCCATGGAGGCGGTGCTTTTTCCGGAAAAGATACAACAAAAGTTGATCGTTCTGCAGCCTATGCGGCACGCTATCTGGCTAAAAATATTGTTGCTGCTCATTTAGCAGAGCGATGCACCATTCAACTCTCTTATGCAATTGGTGTTGCACAACCTTTATCTATTTATCTTAATCTTCATGGAACAGGAAAAGTCGATGAAAAAGTTATTGAAGCAGCCATTCGCAAAATAATGGACCTTTCACCTACCGGAATTCGAAAACATCTTGACCTCAATAAACCTATTTATGCGAAAACAGCTGCCTATGGTCATTTTGGGCGAAAACCAAAACACGATGGTTCGTTTTCATGGGAAAAAACTGACCTTGTGAAAACGCTTCAAACAATGATCCAAATCCCATGATTACATATAATACACGCAAGAGTGAAGCATTTTTTGGACGCCGACAAGGAAAACAACTTCGAAACAGTCAGCTTACACGTATAAAAATGCTTCTCCCCAATTTTAATATTGATTTAAATGTCCCTCCTCCCTCAAACCTTACATCCTTATTTTCAAGCAAAGTAAGAGAAATTCGACTTGAAATCGGCTTTGGTGGAGGTGAACATTTACTTCATGAAATGGAATATTTTCCAAAAACTGGTTTTATCGGCGTCGAGCCCTTTATCAATGGCATGGCAAAAATATTGTTGTCTCTTGAACAGCATCAAAACCATCAAAATCATCTTCGCCTCTATAATGATGATGCTACACGCCTCCTTGATTGGCTCCCTGATAACTCGCTTGATGGAATAGACCTCTTCTATCCTGATCCTTGGCCAAAAAAGAAACACTGGAAACGACGTTTCATCAACATAAAAAATCTTAACCGTTTTGCTCGTGTTCTTAAAATAGGGAAAATTTTTCGCTTTGCTAGCGATATAGACAGTTATGTAAACTGGACTTTGTACCATTGTGCACAACATGATCACTTTGAATGGAAAGCAGAAAGCCCTCAAGACTGGAAACTCCCTTATCCACTATGGAAAGGAACCCGCTATGAAGCGAAAGCTTTACGCGAAGGACGAAAGCCTGCCTATCTTACCTTTATCAAGAAATAAATGATCAAGCGCTTTTCTCATAAACAACTTGAAAAATTTTGAATTTAAGAGTATCAATAGTTAAATTCTTGGTCTTATGATGAAGGGTGGGCCGTTGGACCCGCTCTTTTTTAATATCATAAAACTGATGAAACCAACTTGGATAAAATGTATGAACGAAGCTGAAAAAATAAGCAATCTTGACGAACCACGCCTGTTTGAAGAAGATGGTATCGAAGCACGGATTGCTGCTCTTGTCATACCACTACTTAAACCTTTAGGTTTTCGTTTGGTTCGTGTGAAACTTCTTGGTCAAAATGGTTTAACACTTCAAATTATGGTTGAACGTGCCGATGGTTCTATGACCGTAGAAGATTGTGAAACTGTTAGTCGAACTGTTTCCCCCCTCCTTGATGTACAAAATGTTATTGAACGCAAATATCATTTAGAAATCTCATCACCTGGAATTGATCGTCCATTGGTAAGAAAATCTGACTTTTTTCATTGGCAAGGGCATCTTGCAAAAATTGAAACAAAAATAACAATTGATGGGCGCCGAAAATTTCGCGGGACACTTACAAATATCACGCAAGATGGATTTATTTTAAACACTGATAAAGCTGCTTATGGAGAAGCCATGTATACCCCTATTTCCTTTTGTGATATCATAAATGCGCATTTAGTGCTTACCGATGAGCTTATTCGCGATGCATTGAAAAAAAATAAAGATTTAAGTCAACAATTCATTGCCGAAGAGAAAGCTAACGACTCTATACAGACACTCAATTTCAAAAGATAATATCACTGGGAAATACCCATCGTGTGGCACAAAAAAGGAGAAAATTGATGGCTACAAGCGCTAACAGGCTTGAGATTCTGCAAATTGCAGATGCTGTTGCACGTGAAAAGTCAATCGACCGTGAAATTGTCATTTCTGCGATGGCTGATGCTATTCAAAAAGCAGCACGTTCTCGTTATGGTCAAGAAACCAATATCCGTGCTGAAATCAATTCTAAAACAGGTGAAATTAAATTACAACGCCTGCTTAAAATCGTTGATGTCGTTGAAGACTATACTACGGAAATTACTTTGTCTGATGCTCTCAAACATCAAGCAGAAGCAAAAATTGGTGATTTTTTTGCTGATCTTTTACCTCCTATGGATTTTGGACGTATCGCAGCACAATCTGCTAAACAGGTTATTGTACAAAAAGTACGCGACGCAGAGCGTGACCAGCAATATGAAGAATTCAAAAATAAAGTTGGTGAAATTATTTCTGGTACAGTTAAACGTGTGGAATATGGTAACGTTATTGTTGATCTCGGACGCGGTGAAGCTATTGTGCGCCGTGATGAATTAATTCCTCGTGAATCATTCCGCTATGGAGATCGTATTCGTGCTTTTGTTAATGATGTACACCGTGAAACGCGTGGTCCGCAAATTTTCCTTTCACGCACACACCCCCAATTTATGGTAAAACTTTTCACTATGGAAGTGCCAGAAATTTATGATGGTATTATAGAAATCAAATCTGTTGCTCGTGATCCAGGTTCACGGGCTAAAATCGCCGTTGTTTCACGCGATGGTTCCATTGATCCTGTTGGAGCATGCGTTGGAATGCGAGGAAGTCGTGTACAAGCTGTTGTTGCTGAATTACAAGGCGAAAAAATTGATATTATTCCTTGGTCGCCTGATGCGGCAACATTTGTCGTTAATGCACTGCAACCTGCTGAAGTTTCTAAAATCATCCTTGATGAAGATGCTGAACGCATTGAAGTTATTGTGCCAGATGATCAACTTAGCCTTGCTATTGGACGACGTGGACAAAATGTTCGCTTGGCTTCGCAACTAACAGGATGGAACATTGATATTTTAACGGAGAAGGAAGAATCTGAAAATCGTCAAAAAGAATTTACTGAACGGAGTAAATTGTTTATGGAGGCCTTAGAGGTTGACGAAATGATCGGACAGGTTATGGCATCAGAGGGTTTTTCTTCTATTGAAGAAATCGCCTATATTGATCTTGAAGAAATCGCTTCTATTGATGGTTTTGACCATGATACCGCCGCTGAAATCCAAAGTCGTGCCCGCGAATATCTTGATCATCAAGAAAAAGAACTTGATGAAAAACGCAAAAAGCTCGGAGTTTCTGACGAATTGCGAACACTTCCTGGAATGACAAATGCTATGTTGGTTGCTGTAGGTGAGGATGGTATAAAAACAATAGAAGACTTTGCTGGCTATGCCGTTGATGATTTAACTGGTTGGAGAGAACGCAAAGAAGGTCAAACACAGAATTTTTCTGGTATTTTAACCCCTTTTGACATTACACGCGCGGATGCAGAAGCTATGGTTTTAGCTGCACGTGTACAAGCAGGCTGGATAGACCAAGCTGATCTTGTTACAGAAAATCTTGTAGAAGATGAAAATTCTGCAGAAAATGAAAAAACAGATGATTTGGATGTGGATACACTTTAAATGAATGAGCGGACTTGCATTGTGACCAGAAAAAATGCTTCAGCACAAACGCTGATCCGTTTCGTTATTGGTCCCAATAACCAAATTGTTCCTGATCTTAAAGCGAATTTACCAGGGCGTGGCGTTTGGATTTCTGCCCATTATGCTGTTATTGAGAAAGCAATCAAACAGAAAGCTTTTCATAGAAACTTTAAAACAGATGTTGAGGTTGCACCAAATCTTGTGCATGTTGTTGATACGCTTTTACTAAAAGCCGCTCTTTCAAGCCTTTCTATGGCACGAAAAGCGGGAGCAGTTGTTATGGGAGCAACAAAGGTTGATGCTGCTATCCGCTCTGGTAAAGTTATTCTTGTACTTCATGCGAAAGAAACAACAGAAGATGGGAAACGAAAAATTGCACAAGCCATCCATTCAATACAACAACAAACAAATCGGACTATAAAAACCATATCTTTATTTACAAGTGATGAAATGCGAGTGGCTTTTGGCTCTAATCCTGTAATGCACGCAGCCTTATTGGACACAAAAGCTGCTGAGGGATTTCTCAAAACGACATATAAATTGATCAGCTATCGTGACGACAAGCATAGTAAGCCTAGTGAGATGACGGCACAAGCCGTGAAGGAAGTACAATGAGTGAAAATAACAACGACAAAACAACAGTCAAGAAGACACTAACTCTCAAGCGGTCTGTCTTGGAAACGAGCACGGTCAAACAAAATTTTAGCCATGGCCGTACGAAGGCTGTCGTTGTCGAAACCAAACGGCGTAAAATTACGCGACCTGATGAAAAAGCTGAAACCCCACAGCCCATTACAAAGCCACATGTGGCTCCCCAGCGCTCTAAACCGCGTTTTGAGGAAAAAAAACCTCAAGAATCTGCGACCAAAAGCAATCTTTCATCGACTGAAATGGAAGCGAGACTTCGCGCATTAGAAGAAGCACATATCCAAGAAAGAATAACGCGAGAACAAGCCGAAGAAGAAGAAAGACGCGCTAAAGAGCGTGAAGAAATTTTACAGCAAGAAATTAAAGAAAAAGAAATATATCTCCAACAAGAAGAAGAAATATCGCCAGTACAAGCTCCACCTGTTTCCCCTCTCATTGAACAGACAGATATTCCTATTGCGCCTAAAAACACAACCGTGGTTGAAAAACGCAAAATAGATGAAAATAAAGAGGAAGAACGGCATAGTCGACGTGCCAATCCTGCTAAATCAGAAATACGTGTACCGAAAGTTGTCAAAGGAGCTGTTGAGCGGCGACGTGGAAAGCTAACTCTGAATAGTGCACTGGATGAAGAAGGAAGCGCACGTGGACGCTCAATGGCTGCAATGCGGCGTAGACAGGAAAAGTTTAAGCGTGCACAAAATCAAGAACCAAGAG
This sequence comes from Bartonella sp. MR30HLJHH, assembly GCF_042194195.1. Taxonomy (NCBI): domain Bacteria; kingdom Pseudomonadati; phylum Pseudomonadota; class Alphaproteobacteria; order Hyphomicrobiales; family Bartonellaceae; genus Bartonella; species Bartonella sp. MR30HLJHH. Next base: position 72,795 of record NZ_JBHIMO010000004.1, read on the forward strand.
AAAAAATTTCTCGCGAAGTTGTTCTTCCTGAAACGATTACCATTCAAGAGCTCGCACAACGTATGACTGAGCGTTCTGTTGATGTGATTAAATTCTTGATGAAACAAGGACAAATGATGAAACCTGGCGATGTTATTGATGCAGATGTTGCCGAACTCATCGCTGTTGAATTTGGCCATACTGTTAAACGTGTTTTAGAATCTGACGTAGAGGAAGGTATCTTTAATATAACAGATAATCCTCAAAACATGCAGCAGCGCCCTCCTGTTGTAACCATTATGGGCCATGTTGACCACGGAAAAACTTCTCTTTTGGATGCTATTCGTAAAGCAAATGTTGTTTCTGGCGAAGCAGGAGGTATTACGCAGCATATTGGTGCCTATCAAGTAGAACAAAACGGTCAAAAAATTACCTTTATTGATACACCAGGACATGCTGCATTCACGGCTATGCGTGCACGTGGAGCTCGTGTTACCGATATTGCTGTTCTCGTCGTAGCCGCTGATGATAGTGTTATGCCCCAAACGATTGAATCAATCAATCATGCGAAAGCCGCTGGTGTACCTATCATTGTTGCTATCAACAAAATTGATAAACCAGCTGCGAATGCACAAAAAGTGCGTACAGAACTTTTACAACATGAAGTGTTTGTTGAAACTATGGGCGGAGAAACTTTGGACGTTGAAGTTTCTGCTAAAACTGGTCAAAATCTTGATAAACTTCTCGAAGCTATCCTTCTTCAGGCTGAAATGCTTGATCTGAAAGCAGATTCTCAACGAACTGCAGAAGGCGTTATCATTGAAGCCAAATTGGATCGCGGGCGTGGATCTGTTGCAACAGTTCTTGTTCAAAAAGGTACATTACATCCTTCTGATATTATAGTTGCCGGAAATGAATGGGGTCGTGTGCGTGCTTTGATTGATGACCATGGACACCATGTCAAAGAGGCCGTTCCCTCTACACCGATTGAAATTTTAGGCATGCAAGGAACGCCACAAGCCGGAGACCGTTTTGCTGTTGTCACACATGAAGCAAAAGCACGTGAAATTTCTGAATACCGTCAACGATTAGCACGTGATAAAGCTGTTGCGCGGCAAACTGGTTCGCGTGGTTCTCTTGAGCAGATGATGACAAAATTGCAAACGACTGGTGTTAAGGAATTTTCTCTTATTATAAAAGGGGATGTACAAGGATCAATTGAAGCAATCGCTTCAGCATTGGAAAAACTCGGAAATGATGAGGTTCGTGCGCGTATTGTACATTCTGGTGCTGGAGGAATTACCGAAAGTGATATTTCTCTTGCGGAAGCTTCTAACTCTGCTGTAATTGGTTTTAATGTTCGAGCCAATAAGCAAGCACGTGATTTTGCTAAAACACAAGGAATTGAAATTCGTTATTACAACATCATTTATGATCTTGTTGACGATATCAAGGCTGCCATGTCTGGATTACTCTCACCAGAACAGCGTGAAACTTTCCTTGGTAATGCTGAAATTCTAGAAGTCTTTAACATTACAAAAATTGGAAAAGTTGCAGGATGTCGTGTTACAGAAGGTAAAATAGAACGAGGAGCCGGTGTTCGCCTTATCCGCGATAATATCGTTATTCACGAAGGAAAGCTGAAAACACTCAAACGCTTTAAGGATGAAGTCAATGAAGTGCAAAGTGGTCAAGAATGTGGAATAGCCTTTGAAAATTATGAAGACATGCGCGCAGGAGACATCATTGAAATTTTCCGTATCGAACATATTAATCGCACATTATAAAATAATCCAATAACTTTACTCTGTTGTAAAATGAAGAAAGTTATTAGGTTTTATACACAAGATCTCTTTTTCCTTATCTAAATGGTCAAAAAAAGAGATCTTGTAGCAAGGATAAAACTTTGATGAAAAATGCAAAGCCATCACAACGGCAACTTAGAGTAGCAGAGCAAGTACGTCATGCAATAGCGCATATACTACAGCGTGATATTTTGCTTGATGACATCTTGAAAGATATTGTTATTTCTGTCTCTGAAGTACGCATGTCACCAGATTTAAAAATTGCTACTTGCTTTGTATCTCCTCTCAGCACTCTTAAAAATGCTTCTCATACCGATGTTGTTGATACCCTCAATAAACATAGTCGTTTTCTCCGTGGAGAAATCAGTCATGCGTTGCGACAAATGAAATATATACCTGAACTGCGTTTCCGACTTGATAATAGTTTTGATAATTTTTCAAAAATTGATGCCCTCCTTCGCTCGCCTGAGGTTGCACGCGATCTTCACCATAGTGATAAAGATGAGGATTAAAGATATGGTGCGGCAACGCAAAAAAAAAGGGCGTCCTGTTTCTGGCTGGGTCATATTTGATAAACCAAGAGGAATGAAATCAACAGAAGCTGTCTCACAAATCAAATGGCTTTTTCATGCACAAAAGGCAGGACATGCAGGAACACTTGATCCTCTTGCTTCTGGTCTCCTTCCCATTGCATTGGGCGAAGCAACCAAAACCGTCCCTTACGTGATGCAAGGCAAAAAAACTTACCGTTTTCATATCGCTTGGGGAGAAGAGCGTTCAACAGATGATCTAGAGGGCGAAATAACGAAAACTTCTCTCAAACGTCCAACACAAGAAGAAATACTTGCTCTTCTTCCTCAGTATACAGGTATTATTTTGCAAACGCCTCCGCAATTTTCAGCAATAAAAATTGCCGGAAATCGTGCCTATGATTTAGCGCGTGAAGGGGAAGTTGTTGAAATTCCGCCCCGTGAAGTGGAAATAGAAACTTTCAAATTATTAGAAATGCCTACTAAAAAGCACTCTGTCTTTGAAATAACCTGCGGAAAAGGAACTTATGTGCGCTCTTTAGCACGCGATATGGGACGTGATCTAGGTTGCTATGGGCATATTGCTGATTTAAGGCGTATTTCCGTCGCACCTTTTGATGAAGAAGATCTCATTACATGGGACGAACTAAAAGCGGCCGTTCCGCCAAATAAAAACACTACAGATGAAAATAATCGTTCTTTTGAAAAAAACTTCACAACACTCGATGAGCTCTTAATTGAAACAAGTGCTGCATTGGATTGCCTCCCTCACTATATCCTTAATGAAACTCAAGCACAGAGAATTATAAAGGGTCATTCTATCCTCTTAAATCATCACAAAGTACCTCTTGATAAAGATGAGATTTTTGTCCTCTATAAAGAACAACTTCTTGCCATTGGCACCCTCGACAAAAGTTTATTTAAACCGAAGCGAATTTTCACAATTTAATCGATTCTTTTACACACCTACCTTTTGCGAAAAGATATTTTTCTCTATCAATTAAGAAAAATATGGTGCTTTTCATTGTCTATATTTACCGTATTCATATCAAAATTTAAGTCAATGCTATAAGCTAACAGCACCACACACTTTTTCCTCTTAATGTCGCAACAATCGTTGCATTTGAAAGGATTCATAAGAGGCTTTTTATTTCTCATTCAATCGTTTTTTACTCACACTTTAACCCTCATTTGTAATGTGCAAGCGAAGATTTGGACTGATTTACTCTAAATAGATTTGAAACGAGAAAGCTTAAGATTTTTAGGACTATCACTCAACATGAAAATGACAAATAATCATTATAAATCAATTTGTTAACTATTTAAGCAGTAATTTTTGTTATGATTATGCTAACAAATCGATCAAAATAATATTAACGTATTTAATATTTTACAAAAACTGTTTTAACCCTAAGGGAGATGATCAGAGGAGACTTTTAAAAGCATCTCATTGGCTTGGGGTATTGTTTGGCGTTCAATCATACGATGCACTCTTATGCCGTTAGGAGCACAATTTAAATGACGCAAACGCTTATTAACTTCTGCATCCGCTTTTGTACGACGATGATTATGGCGCAAATAATCTACCCATGTTGGCATATGATAAGCCTCTGTCCAATATTCAGGTCTTTCAAGATCTCGTAAAAGGACCCACTGACGTGCACCATCACGTAACCGAATATGGCGTCGACGCGTCATCACTTTGAGAAACTCTTCGAGATCATTTTCATGAATTTGATAATCAATCATTATCATGATCGGGCCACTTCTTGCTTTGAGGTCGAGTAATAATTCCGGCTCTCTAAAATGATCAAGAGGATTTAAATCTATCTGAGGAATTTCTTGAATTCTAAATTTTACCCCCGCAAGAGCACCAAAAATCAAGAATAGAGAACAAACACTTAAAGCAATTGTTGGAGAATAACCATCAGCTAAACCTCCCCAGATTGCACTTCCAATAGCCATCCCCCCATAAGACGCCGTTTGATAAAGCGCTAAAGAACGTGCAACAACCCAGCGTGGTGTAGAGAGTTGTACAGATGTATTAAACAATGATAATGCCAAAACCCAACATAAACCTGCAGGAAATAAAGCAATATGGCTTATAATTAGTGAACGGCTGATTCCCAATAAAAAGCAAGAAAAGGCGAAACCAATAAATGCACTTGCAATAATTGTTTCTGAACGAAAATGATGCCGTACAACTGCATTAATAATACCTGCGGTCATGGCTCCTAACCCAAAACAACCGAGCAATGTACCATAAAGAAGGGCACTTCCTTCAAGAACTTTATGCGCAACAATTGGCAAAAGTGCTAAAATAGAAATTGCTCCTATACCAAACAGGAACGCTCGGACCATAATACTCAGGAGATTAGGTGACATCGCAACATAACGCAAACCATCTGAGACAGCTCCTAACAGCCTTTCTCGTGGCAATGAGTTTTTTTCATAATTCGACTTCCAGAAAAATAACGCACCGATAAGAGGAATATAGCTTATAGCATTAAACAAAAAAGCAGCAGATGCCCCCAAAGTTGCAATGATGGCACCACCAATAGCAGGACCAACACTCCGCATCAAATTAAAGCCGACACTATTCAGACTAACAGCAGCAGGAATATTTTTCCTGCTCACAATATCTCCTATCGTTGCTTGCCAAGAAGGATTATAAAAAGCTGTGCCACATCCAATCAAAAACGTAAAACATAACAAAAGCCAAGGTGTTAGAAATCCCATATAGGCTAAAACAAATAAACTCATGGATATGACCATCATCATAATCTGCGCACACAACATAATTTGACGCCGATTAAAATTATCAGCTAATGCCCCAGCCATCAAAGAAAACATAACAAGTGGTAATGTTGTGGCACTTTGAACAAGCCCAACCATGGAATGCGAAGAACTGATCAACGCCATTAACCACCCTGCCCCAACAGCCTGTATCAGCCCCCCTAAATTAGAAATAAGAGTAGATGACCATAAATTTCGAAATACCGAATTACGAAAAAGTTTTAATGTTGAAATGCTCTGCATCTTTTTCCTCCAAATCGGTATTTATCATCTTTGTTACCACACACACGCTCATAATCTTTGTATCAAAAGGATGCATAATTCTTTAAAAAACTTCTCATAAAACTCCATTTAAATCAATATTGCAAAACAAAGGCTTTTATTTAAAGAAAGACTTCAAAATGCTGTCAAGGACTAGTATTTTAACCTTCTTTCCTATATAAGGACGAAAATAGGTAAGAGTCTTCGACTCTTCTTGTTTTCTCACAGACCCTTGCTGAACGACATCTCGGCTATGGGTGACTTTATGTTTCTTCGTTTTTGGAAAGGATAATACGATGTCGATTACAGCTGAACGTAAACAAGCTCTTGTCGCAGAATACGCAAATAAAGTTGGTGATACAGGATCACCGGAAGTACAGATTGCTGTACTTTCTGAACGTATTTCTAATTTAACAAACCACTTTAAATTTCACAAAAAGGATAATCATTCTCGTCGTGGTCTTTTGAAGATGGTGTCTCAACGCCGGCGCCTTCTTGATTATCTTAAAGGAGTTGACCAAAATCGTTATCAAACACTTATCAAGAAGTTAGGTTTGCGTCGCTAAAAGAAAAATGGTGGTGGTGTTTAAAAAAACACCCATTTTTTCAACGTGTTGCTTTTAATTAAAAAATTTAAAAACTGACAAGTTATTATGGGATAGGACTGCTTATCGTTTTGCATTTAAGGCAGTTTACTTCTCTCTTCTCGTAACAAAGATAAAAAGTATGTTGTCCACCCCAGAGCTTGAAAATATGCTACGCAAAACCAGAATGTGAGCAATCAAAGATTTAAACACTGGTCATTAAGGATAAAAAATGTTCAAAACGCACAAGATAGAAATTGAATGGGCTGGGCGTCCTCTCACCCTTGAAACAGGGAAAATAGCACGTCAAGCTGATGGTGCAGTGATTGCTACCTATGGAGAAACTATTGTCTTAGCAACCGTTGTATCAGCCAAAAGTTCAAAACCAGACCAGGATTTTTTTCCACTCACTGTTAATTATCAAGAAAAATCCTATGCTGTTGGTAGAATACCTGGGGGCTATTTAAAACGTGAAAGTCGACCAAGTGAAAATGAAACTTTGGTTTCACGTTTGATTGATCGCCCAATTCGTCCCCTTTTCGTTGAAGGATATAAAAATGATACGCAAGTGATTGTTTCCGTTATACAGCATGATCTCGAAAATAATCCCGATATCCTTGCGATGATTGCATCTTCTGCTGCATTGACCCTGTCAGGTGTTCCTTTCATGGGGCCTATAGCTGGTGCCCGTGTTGGCTATTGTAATGGACAATATGTTCTCAATCCTCATATCGATGAAATGCCTGAATCAAAACTTGATCTTGTTGTTGCTGGAACAGAAAGTGCTGTTTTGATGGTTGAATCAGAAGCACAAGAATTACCGGAAGATATCATGTTGGGTGCTGTGATGTTTGGTCACAAAGGCCTTCAACCTGTCCTTGATGCCATTATAAAGCTTGCTGAAGTTGCTGCAAAAGATCCTCGTGATTTTGTTCCTGAAGATCTTTCTAAACTTGAAAAAGCAATGCAGAAAATGGCAGAACTGGATATACGAAAGGCTTACACAATTACCGATAAGCAAGAACGTTATGCTGCAATTGATGCACTAAAGACAGAAATCCTCAATAAATTTATGCCGGAAACAGAAGAAGACTGTAAGTTTAGTACAGACCAAATTGCAACCGTATTTAAACAGTTGCAAGCAAAAATTGTTCGCGGGAATATTCTTGATACCCAAAAGCGGATTGATGGACGCACTCTTTCTACCGTGCGCCCTATCCAATCAGAAGTAAGTATTTTACCCCGCACACATGGATCAGCACTCTTTACCCGCGGAGAGACGCAAGCTATTGTCGTTGCAACACTAGGAACTGGTGAAGATGAACAATATGTTGATTCCTTAACGGGAATGTATAAGGAAACATTCCTTCTCCATTACAATTTTCCACCATTTTCAGTGGGTGAAACGGGACGTCTTGGTTCTCCTGGTCGTCGTGAAATTGGACATGGCAAATTGGCATGGCGAGCAATTCACCCCATGTTGCCAACGAAAGAATCTTTTCCTTATACTATTCGTGCTGTCTCAGAAATCACTGAATCCAATGGATCTTCTTCTATGGCAACGGTTTGTGGGACCTCACTTGCTCTCATGGATGCCGGCGTTCCTCTAGCACGCCCTGTTGCTGGTATTGCTATGGGCTTGATTAAAGAAGGAGAACGCTTTGCTGTTCTATCTGATATTTTAGGGGATGAAGATCATCTTGGAGATATGGATTTTAAAGTCGCAGGAACAGAAAATGGTATTACTGCCTTGCAAATGGATATCAAAATTGATGGTATTACCGAAGAGATTATGAAAATCGCGCTTGAACAAGCCAAAGGTGGACGAATCCATATCCTCAATGAGATGGCGAAAGCTTTAACCAGTGCACGTGCTGAGCTGAGTGAATTTTCTCCACGAATCGAAGTTATGAATATTTCTGTCGATAAAATCCGTGATGTTATCGGCTCTGGTGGTAAAGTTATTCGGGAAATCGTGGAACAAACTGGAGCAAAAATTAATATTGAAGATGATGGTACCATTAAAATTGCTTCTGCTGATGCTAAAACCATTGAAGCAGCAAAACGCTGGATCCATTCTATTGTCGATGAGCCTGAAGTTGGTGCTATCTACCAAGGAACAGTTGTAAAAACTGCAGAATTTGGTGCATTTATAAACTTCTTTGGTTCTCGTGATGGACTCGTTCATATCTCTCAGCTTGCATCAGAACGCGTCACCAAAACAACCGATATTGTGAAGGAAGGTGACAAAGTTTGGGTTAAATTAATGGGCTTTGATGAGCGTGGAAAAGTTCGGTTATCAATGAAGGTTGTTGATCAAAAAACCGGAAAAGAAATCACCGGTGATAAAGCGATGAATGAAGAAAAATGCGTGGATGAAAAAAAACAACCTGAAAATAAGCGCCGCCGTAAGAAAAAAGAAGAGTAAATTTTTCCTCTTATCGTATCATGAAATGCCATCCCAACATTGGAGTGGCATTTTTCTTTGAAAGAGTCATATGTGCTATTATTTTTGCCTTTTGAAAATCATGAACTCCCGTATCCTGCTCCAAACCAATTTTGGCTAAGTTTCGGTTTAACAGAAATCCCAGCTTCAGAGTGGGCACAGAATTTAAAAGTTATTACGCCTTGGCGACCAGATTTTTTAAAATTTGTCGATACTCAATTTCACTGCTCTCCTCAAATAGATAAAACCTTCAGCTATGATGGTGCATTTTTACATTTGAGCAAATATCGTGGTTTTAACCAAAATTGTTTTCTTGATTTATTAGAATGCGTTAAACCCAATGGATGGATTGTAATCAGTGGAAATAAAACTGCTGGTGCTGCTTCAATAATGAAGTGGGTCAAAACAATTGTTCCCGTCACCAACAAATTGTCTAAAAATCATGGTCTTGTATTTTGGTTGCAAGTTCCTCAACAAATTGAGAGACATAACATTGCACAATTGCGCTCACCACCGCTCACTTTTGGTAAATTTCAAACCACTTCTGGTATGTTCTCGCACGGACGTATTGATCCAGGATCTGCTGCGCTTGCTTCTTATATGCTTAAAGTTATTTCTGGAAAAACGGCTGATTTTGGTGCTGGATGGGGCTATCTTTCTCACGTTGCACTTGAAAGAAGTGAAAAACTCACCGCTCTCGACCTTTATGAAGCAGACTACAACGCTTTGAGAGCAGCAAAACAGCACCTTGAATCTATAACAACTTCTTGCCCGATTCATTTTTATTGGCACGACCTTGTGCATGAACCTATCACAAATCTGTATGACACAATCATTTCAAACCCACCGTTTCACACACAACAAACGACAGATGTTTCATTAGGAAAAAATTTTATTATAAATGCTGCAAAGTGCCTAAAACCAAGCGGCCGTCTGCTTTTTGTTGCAAACCGCCACCTGCCTTATGAAACATTATTAAAAAATATTTTCCGCACAGTATTGATACATGAACAAGCCCATGGTTTCAAAATTATCGAAGCGCGCAGATAAAGGAAACAAGCGATAACTCTAAAGAATAAAACGTGAAAGATCGATATCAGCAGCAAGCTCACCAATAGATTTTCTCACATAAGCGGCATCAATTGTAAACGATGTTCCAGCTTTATCAGGTGCTGTGAAAGAAATTTCATCCAAAACGCGCTCCATCACTGTTTGCAAACGACGTGCCCCTATATTTTCAATCCTTGCATTTAAATCTACAGCAATATCTGCTAAAGCATCAATTGCATCATCGGTAATTTCCAAATGAACCTCTTCTGTTGCCATAAGAGCAATATATTGTTTAATCAAACTAGCTTCTGGTTCCGTTAGAATGCGCCGTAAATCTTCTCTTGTTAAAGGGTTAAGCTCCACACGGATGGGCAAACGTCCTTGAAGTTCCGGTAATAGATCAGATGGCTTAGAAACATGGAATGCACCTGAGGCAATAAAAAGAATATGATCTGTTTTGATTTGCCCATATTTTGTACTAACCGTTGTTCCTTCAACCAAAGGTAAAAGATCACGTTGAACGCCCTCACGCGAAACGGCAGCACTGGCTCCACCATCCCTAGTTGCAATTTTATCAATCTCGTCAATAAAAACAATCCCGTCATTTTCAGCAACACGAAGCGCTTCTTGAATAATGTGATCCTGATCAAGGAGTTTTTCAGATTCATCATCAATAAGCGGCTTAAAAGCATCCCTTACTGTCGTCTTACGGACTTTTGTACGACTGCCCATTTTGCCCAAAATATCTGATAAATTCATAATACCCATTTGTGCCCCAGGCATACCAGGAATATCAAAGGTTGAAGCACTATTGCTATTATTATCAGCGACTTCAATTTCAATCTCTTTCTCATCCAATTCACCTTCACGCAATTTTTTGCGAAAACTATCACGGGTAGCGGGACTGGCTGTTTTACCAACAAGGGCGTCTAAAACGCGCTCTTCAGCATTCACGTGAGCCTTTTCTTTTATTTCATCCCGTTTCTTTTCACGCACAAGAGAAATGGCAATTTCAACAAGATCTCGAATAATTTGCTCAACATCACGTCCCACATAACCAACTTCAGTAAATTTAGTCGCTTCTACTTTAACAAAGGGTGCTCCAGAAAGTTTTGCTAATCGACGCGCAATGCCAGTTTTACCAACACCTGTTGGCCCTATCATTAAAATATTTTTTGGCATAACTTCTTCACGCATCGGCTCATCAAGCTGTTGTCTACGCCACCGATTGCGCAGTGCGATAGCTACGGAGCGTTTGGCATCATTTTGGCCAATAATAAAACGATCAAGTTCAGAAACAGTCTCACGAGGGGAAAATACAACACACATTTAAATAGCTTTCTCTAAAGAAGATAATTCTGCATCCAATGTTTCAATTGTAAAATGATCATTGGTGTAAACACAAATTTTAGCGGCAATAGCCATAGCTTTACGAGCAATAGTTTCTGCATCCAAATCCAAGTCCATGAGTGCACGCGCTGCTGAAAGAGCAAAATTTCCTCCAGAGCCAATTGCCATAACCCCATCTTCTGGTTCTAAAACATCACCAAGCCCTGTTAGAGCCAAAGTTACTTTCTTATCAGCCACGAGCATCATTGCTTCGAGACGACGCAAATAGCGGTCTGTTCGCCAATCTTTTGCAAGTTCTACACATGCACGCATAAGCTGATCAGGATATTGCTCAAGCTTTGTTTCCAATCTTTCCAGTAATGTGAAAGCATCTGCTGTAGCACCTGCAAAACCAGCAATCACCACTCCGTTCTTTCCAAGACGACGCACTTTACGTGCATTACCTTTCATAATTGTCTGCCCAAGAGAGACCTGACCATCACCGGCCATCACAACTTTTCCACCTTTTCGTACCGTAATAATTGTTGTACCATACATTATGTCTGGCTTATGTTCTGTCATAAGGAGACTCCTTAATATTAACTTTACTTTTTAATATTGATTTTTTCATACAATGTAAAACTCAACTACTATTGTCCTATTTAAGAACATACACAGCAAAACACAATGATTCAGCATAACTCAATTTGTTGAAAATGGAAAAATGATATCATTGTTGTCAATGTAAATTACTGCTAAATAGCTTTATATAAACAGTTTGTGCCTTTTAGAGGAAAATTATGAAAAAAATAGCCATAGGGACCTTAGGTGGAACAATTGCAATGACTGCTGATCGTTTTGGTCACATGCAACCGACTTTAACTTCAGATAACCTCATAAAAAGTGTTCCTGATTTAAATAACGTTGCTGATATTCATGCACAAACATTAATGCAAATACCAAGTGGATCTTTATCGTTTCAAATTCTTTTTGAAATAATCGAGTGGGCAAAACAACAAATAAATGCTGGTGCAGAAGGTATTGTTTTAACACAAGGAACTGATACTCTGGAAGAAACAGCTTTTTTTCTTTCTCTTTATTGGAAGGAAGCTGAACCACTCATCATAACCGGCGCTATGCGCATGCCTCATGAAGCAGGCGCAGACGGCCCCGCCAATATTTTAGCAGCCACTCGTGTCGCAGCAGCCCCACAAAGTCGTAATAGGGGCGTTCTTGTTGTCATAAATGATACAATTCATTCACCTTATTGGCTCTATAAAAGCCATACCGTCAAAATCGAAACATTTCAATCAGGTCTTGCAGGTATTTTAGGAACTATTTTAGAGGGAAAACTTATTTATTTCAATGATCAAAAGCTTTTTCCGACAACGTTTGATCTTCCCCAAAACCACAATCATCAAATTGCACTCCTCTATTCCTCTTTATCATCTGATGCACAATTAATGAAACTATGCCTTGAAAGTGGGTATTATGCTGGAGTTGTTATTGCTGGTTTTGGTGCAGGACACTGTAGTTTTCAAGAAGCAGACCTTGTACAACAATATGCACAAAAAATACCAATCATTATTGCTAGTCGTTGTTGTAATGGCTCAACAACTCGTATAACTTATGGCTATAAAGGCTCAGAAATCGATATGATTGCTTCTGGTGCTCTCATGTCTGGTTATTTATCAGCCGTAAAAGCGCGTCTACTTTTATGGGCTTTTTTAGCGCAAGGGCACTCATTAGCACAAATCCGTGCAAACTGGAATGACTGGACTATAAGTTAATGAAAAATGATCTATTATCTTAAAGAAGAGAGCATGCAAAACAAAATTTATTTGAAAATCAAGCCGCTCATCTGTCCACTTTTAATCGATTGCTGCGGCAAAAAATTCTCGACCAATACAAATGATTGATACGATTATACAAAAAATTAATCAGGAAGATAATCTGGTCAAATGCGTTTCTGACCGATATTCACCCTATCGTGTTTTTACTGCACAAGAATGGTCAGAGTTTCGTGCAGACACACCTCTTACTTTGACTTTTGATGAAATTAAGCGTTTGCGCTCTATTGATGATCCTATCGATCTTAAAGAAGTCCAACGCATTTATCTTTCTTTATCGCGTCTATTATCATGCCATGTTGAAGCAGTACAGGAACTTTTTCACAAACGTCAGCAATTTCTCCATCAAGAAGAGAGTAGAAAAACGCCCTTTATTATTGGAATTGCTGGTTCTGTAGCAGTAGGAAAATCAACCACGGCTCGCATTCTTCAAGAACTGTTGAAACGATGGGCATCTAGTCTTAAAGTTGATCTGATCACAACGGATGGTTTTCTCTATCCTAATGCAATCTTACAGCAAAAAAATCGTATGAATCGTAAAGGATTTCCTGATTCCTATGACATTAAAAAACTGCTGTGCTTTCTTTCGGCTATAAAAGCAGGTATCGGAAATGTCCGTGCCCCGCTTTACTCACATATGACCTATGATGTTCTAGAAAATCAGACAATTACCATTGATCGTCCTGATATTTTAATTGTTGAAGGTATTAATGTATTACAGGTCAGTGATCTTCCTAAAGATGGGAAAGCTATTCCTTTCGTATCAGATTTTTTTGATTTTTCAATCTATGTCGATGCCGAAACAGAAGTCATTCGTCACTGGTATTTGGAGCGCTTTAAACGTTTGCGTAAAACAGCTTTTCAAAATCCTGAATCCTATTTTCATCGTTATGCCCTGCTCAGTGAAAAAGAAGCTTCAAAAATCGCTGAGGATCTTTGGCAAACAATTAATTTAAAAAATTTACAAGAAAATATATTGCCAACACGACCGCGATCCAATCTCATTCTACGAAAAGGAAAAAATCATTTGGTCGAGTATGTCGCACTTAGACGACTATAAGGATCTCATAACTATGCAGCACTATCACATTCATTTTACCTCAACGCGTATCGATAACAGTTGCCCTATCATCTTAGTAAACCAAAGAACTCTTGCCAACTTATCACTTGATGCGTCAACAACAGCATGGATAAAAGTTAATGACTTTACTGGTAAAGCAGGACAAATCCTCTTTGTTCCTCACGAAACAGGGCATTTAAAAAAAGTTTTATTTGGAATTGGCAATGGGAACGATCCCTTTATCACAGGACTGCTTGCTCAAAAACTTCCTGCTGGTCAATGGCATTTAGAAGGTACAACCTCTGATGAAATAAATGCCTATCTTGGATTAGCATTCGGTAGCTATCAATTTAATCGCTATCGTCAAAATTCTTCTTTCAAATCATTGTCCTTCCATGTCAATGAGGCCGTTGATCTTAATGAACTCCAACGAATTTATGAAGCTGTCTTTTTCGTCCGTGATCTCATCAATATTCCAGCCAATGATATGACCCCTGATGCTCTCGAAAAAGAAGCACGAAAACTAGGAAAAACCTACGGTGCTCATGTCCAAAGTATTTGTGGAGATGATCTCTTAACCCATAACTTTCCGATGATTCATGCCGTAGGACGAGCAGGCAGTACTGCACCGCGACTGATTGAGTTACACTGGGGGCAAGAACATCATCCTAAAATAACGTTGGTAGGCAAAGGGGTAACTTTTGATACGGGAGGACTCGATATTAAATCAGCCAATAACATGTTGCTTATGAAAAAAGACATGGGGGGTGGAGCAAACGTTTTGGGATTGGCTAAACTTATCATGGATGCCAAATTGCCTTTCCGTCTACGTGTTTTGATTCCAGCTGTAGAAAATGCAATTTCTGCGAATGCTTACCGACCAGGTGATATTCTCAAAAGTCGTAAAGGCTTAAGTGTTGAAGTAGGTAATACAGATGCTGAAGGGCGACTTGTCCTTGCCGATGCGCTCGCCTATGGTGATGAAGAAAGTCCACAATTCATGCTTTGTATGGCTACTTTAACAGGGGCAGCGCGTATAGCATTAGGACCAGATCTCCCCGCATTTTATTGCAATGATTCAATATGGGCACAACAAATCTCTGAATCTGCTCACGCTGTTTTTGATCCTCTTTGGCAAATGCCCCTTTGGAAACCTTACCAAGAGATGTTATCATCACCAATTGCTGATCTTAATAATATAACTGGAAATAGCTTTGCTGGCTCTATAACGGCTGCTTTATTTCTTAATTCTTTTGTTGAAAAAGCTGAACATTTTGCGCATTTTGATCTTTATGGATGGGTTCCAAAAGAAAAACCAGGATACCCTATTGGTGGATCAGCACAAACTATTCGTGCCCTTTATAATATTTTTAAAAATGAAGTTTGACACACAATATCCACAAAGATAGATAATTGTGCATCTTAAAGAATAATTGCAATCGTCTTAAACTGTGTTCTTAGTTTTGTTTGAGGATAAAAACTTTACCAATAGAGTTTTCATGAGTTTGTTTAAAAGTAAGAAGTAATAAAATGGAAGCAAAAAGATGATCTCTAAAGACCCAAGGCTTTATGCATTCAGAGATGATCTAGCAGATCAGCGTCTTGAAACAGAAATTACAGCCCAGCGCTTTGTTCAAGGTGAAAAAAAACGTGTTAATACGGCGGTCGCTGGACTTTTTAAAGAAAATAGTAAAAAAAGTGAAAGACAAACAGAATGCTTATTGGGAGAAGAACTTCTCATTTTTGAACAAGGGGAAACGATGTCATGGGGGCAATCACTCAAAGATGGTTATGTTGGTTATATTGATACAACAGCTCTTTGTACATCAACTATAAAACAAACGCATATAGTTTCAGTCCCACGTACATTCAAATATTTACACGCTGACTTACGTGGACCAATAGTGTCTCCGTTATCTATGGGAAGCAAAGTCAGTGTTGTTGATGAAATTGAAGTCCGTGACACAATGTATTCTATTCTTGAAAATGGAACAGCAATCATTACGAGCCATCTCAGCCCCATTGGACGTGTATACGAAGATTATGTCACAGTTGCAGAAACCTTTATCCGTACACCTTATCTTTGGGGTGGTGTCAGCGGTTTTGGAATTGATTGTTCGGGACTCATTCAACTCTCTATGATGATGACTGATCAAATAGTTTTACGTGACACCGATATGCAGCAAGAAACTATCGGCAGTCCTCTTACAGATACTGATAAACTTCAACGAGGCGATTTAATTTTTTGGAAAGATCATGTTGCTATTATGATTGATCATGAAAATATTATTCATGCAAATGGTTTTTCCATGGACGTTATGATCGAGCCATTGAGAGAGGCAATTACGCGTATCGCTAAAAAAAATCAATATCCCATCGCAAAACGTCGTCCAATGCAAGAAACTTAATACATGCCTCCTATAAAAAATAATTAATTGAATGTTTTTGTTATATAATAAATTGATTTATAAGGATAATTATCCATCTTTCATTCTGTGTCAAGAATCCTAAATATCGTAAAATTCTCTAATTTCAAATCTGTTTTTATGTTGAAGCAATCAAAATCTCTTGCTTGTTCATCACAAACGGAATTTAATGTATAAGTAAAAATGATTACGAAAAGAAAAAATATCCCTTCTGAAGCTCTTAAATGCCAAGACCTATCGTAAAACATTGGGACCAGCTTACTCCTTCATAAGCGTAAAGATAGTGGCGCTCTATAGGTTTTACATTACTTCCATGGGGGCTTTGGAGCGTTGCGAGATACCTCTTTTAAACAAACTCGTGAATATGCAACACAATGCCGCTCTGTATTAGGTAAAGAATGTGCCCCGCTTAATCAAAAGCGATATTTTTTGATCTTTTCTTAAAGTTCATATTCATTTAGAAATCTTCATTAATATTTGCCTATCTTTAAATACTGAGAAAACTCATCAACCGGCTTACTGAATAACATTCATTAAAATATCATATCGTCAATCATAAATCGTATTACATAACTTGAATCAGAATGCTTTATATTATCATATTTCACTGTTTAAAATACCTTTATTACAAACCAATAGAGAAATAAGCGTTTTCTTTTCAAAAAAAATGAAAATAGAAATTATTACGCAGCTCTATCATTTCTTTTTCCATTCAGTTTTATATTTTTTAAATATACAAAAATAATATCTTTCTCATGTTATTTATATTTATCATTTATATACTTATTTAGGTGGATTTTTTCTTTATCTCTCATGCTATATAAGGTACAGTAATACAATTCCCTAAGAAGTCTTCTTTTCATGTTTTTATTTTATATTTAATAATTCATTAACCATATGTTTTATTTGTTTTAAAATTGTTTTTCAAATTACATACCACTCTTTTTATTCGTACGTTATTAAACATTTTTTTGATTGAGAAATCGTATAACATCAAGAAAAATAAAAGGAAATTTATTGTTATAAAAAATATGTTATTATATAATTATGTATTACAATAATAATTAAGCTTTTGGTCATGTAAAACAATCTCTAACAACAAACACAAGCGTTCTTTTTTTAAGCATTTTTGAAATTTTTCCTATTATCGATATCTCATGAAATAAATACTCCTGATATCTCTCAGTGCATCCAAACCCATCTCACAATGATAAGCGTGAAAAGGCATCATTATACACTTTGCCAATTATCAATGTTACGATGACCTTTGGCTACTGGAGAGTGTTCTTTCAGCACGTATTTTATTTCTTTCTTAAATAATTTTATCCACATGACTTTCCCCGCTTGGAACGTACAAAAGAATGGTTTTGGTTAATTTAATATAAAACAGATTTGAAATGAAAAAAATTTACGACTCTGGACTTTTCCATTCAACATAAAAATTATAAATTATCATTTTAAATCAATATATTGAATTATATTTAAACAATATTTTCTTCTTATAACACATTAAAGAAGATGATTTTTCAATACCTGAACCAATGGTTTATCAGCATCAGGCATAGGGTATTTATCAAGATCATTAACAAAAACCCATTCTAAATTTTGCCCCTCTCGTCCTTGCGCAACTCCCTCATAATGATAACAAAGATACAACGGCATCAAGAGGTGAAATGTTGCATAGCTATGGCTTGCAAACGTTAAAGGTAATAAATTATTTGCCTGAACATACACACCAAGCTCTTCTTCTAGTTCACGAATCAATGAAATTTCTGGAGTTTCATCTTGCTCAACCTTTCCACCAGGAAACTCCCATAAACCAGCCAGCGATTTTCCTTCAGGACGCTTGGTAAGCAAAACACGATTATTTTGATCTAACAGTGCACATGCAACAACAAGAAGAAGGGAACTTTTTATACACATATCACTCTCCAATGAGAATATAAAGATAACTGTCTCTTTCTAGTATATTCCCTTACCTCAAAAAGAACTCACATATCTCATTTTCTTAAAAAAATAATCGGCAGTTAAATATAGAGAGTACATTCATTCATTAACTTCTGTAATCACTATTGATCATAATGTACTCTTTTGTTAAATCGCAAGACCAAACCGTCGCCGTGCTCTTACCCAAACCGATATCAACACGAATTGTGATGTGCTTACCTTGCATATAAGTACCTATTGTCTCTTCACAATACTCAGGATCTCGTACGCCATTCACGGCCACACGATGCTCACCAAACCAAATCGTCAATAGATCACGATCGACTTCAACACCGGCCTTCCCAACTGCCATAACGACCCGCCCCCAATTCGCATCTTCACCAGCAATAGCCGTTTTTACGAGCGGTGAATTTGCAATTGATAAAGCAATAGTTTTAGCTGCATTGTTTGTTGTAGCCCCCATCACATTAACCTCAATTAAATGACGAGCACCTTCGCCATCACAAACAACTTGTAGTGCAAGTTCATGCAAAAGTGCACTCAATTGTTTCACAAAAACTCCATAACGCAGATCAGATTTACTTGTAAGACATGGGAAATGTTCTTTTCCTGTCGCAAACAACATAAGCGTATCTGAAGTTGAGGTATCGCTATCAACAGTAATTGAATTGAAAGAACCCTCAACTGCCTCTGATAACATGGATTGGAGTACATCCGAAGAAATAGTAGCGTCACTAACCACAAACGACAGCATTGTCGCCATATCGGGTGCAATCATACCAGCACCTTTTGCAATTCCATGAATGGTAACACTCTCTCCCCCACAGTCAAAAGTGCGCGTCGCAAGTTTTGGAAATGTGTCCGTTGTCATTATGGCTTTTGCAGCTTCCAACCAATTTCCCTCTTCTGCTGTCTCTGCCATACTTGGTAAAAGATTGACAATACCCGATGCATCCATTGGCTCACCAATAACCCCTGTAGAAGCTATAAAAATTTCATCTCCTCTAACCTTTAAAGCGTTCGCTGCTGCACAGATGATTTCATTGGTTGTGTGCTTTCCTTTGCTTCCTGTAAAAGCATTTGCATTTCCAGAATTCACAACAACACCCCTCGCCACCCCATGAGGAAGCGATGCACGACAATGCTCTACAGGGGCAGATGGACATTTTGAACGGGTAAAAACACCGGCCACACTCACTGGCTTATCGAATATGATGAAAAGAAGATCTGTACGATCTTTATATTTAATCCCAGCTTCAGCTGTTGCTATCCGTACCCCAGATAAGGGAGAAAGCTCCTGGATCTTTTGAGGCGATAAAGGAGAAATTTTCAAAACCACAATATGCTTTCTGTAAAAACAAATGAAATGATTGCAGATCAATAACCTCTCATAGAAAACTGCTAGGCTTTTTGAACAAAACTAACCTAGCAAATTATCTATTAAAGAGGCTATCCACTTATTTTTCCTAGCTATTCCGTATCTTCTTCATCTGATGTCTCATCGGGAAGTAGCGTCCCATTTTGATGAAGCGATTCCATGATTTTTGTAACATTAGGATCAGGGTACTTCACATCCATCTTGCTACGCAAATCAACAATCAGTTCTTGATAGCGCTTTTTTATCAGCTGTGTCCGCAACATCTCTTTAACATCATCAAATGCAGGAGGTTGTTTCAAACGACGATCTTCTAATTTAATAATATGCCAACCAAAAGGACTTTCAACGGGTTGTTTAGTGTATTCGCCAATTTTCAAACCAAATGCAGCATCTTCAAAAGGCTTGACCATTTGACCATGGCTAAAATAACCAAGATCACCCCCAACGGCAGCAGAACCATCTGTTGAACTTTTCTTTGCAATCTCTTCAAAATTTTCGCCTTTATTTAAATGCTTAATGATAGCTTCTGCTTCTTTTCTCGTTTTGACCAAAATATGACGCGCTTTAACCTCATCTTCTTTAGGTAAAGCAGCGACTTCTTGCTTATAAAGAGCTTCCAAATCAGTATCCGATATTTTGTCAACAATCGCCTGTTTAAAATAAAGCTGTTGAAGAACATTGTCACGCATGACTGCCATACGTTTATCGTAAGCTTCTGTCTTATCAAGACCTTTGCTTCTTGCTGCTTTTGCAAGTGCCTGCATATCTAAATAAGCTTTTAGAACCATCATACGGCGTTGTTCATCAGGAAAACGTGCTAAATTAGGATTTATTTCAAGCGCTAAATCATCCAATTGGCCTGCTGTAATATTTTTCCCATCAATAACCGCCATAACATGAGAAGGAGAAACGGCTTTTTCAGAAGCTTTCTCCAAAGTCTTTAAATCATTCGACGATGAATTCAAACCTTCTTGGGCTCTCACCCCTAAACTTGTACTTGCCAATAAAGTTGATGCTAAAAAAAGCGTGATAAAGTTAAATTTCATAAATATACTCCTTAAAAATGAAGGCAGGTTCAAGATTCCAATTTTCTTTACCATAACACTTTAACCTTTAAACATAGAGAAATAAATTAGTAATTTTATTTTAAAAAAGTATAAAATTGTCCTTTTATCTGAGTTGCTCCAATCCTATCTAATGCAGATGAAAAACATGATAATAGAGAAAAATGACATATTGTATCTTAAATTACTTTGTATTGTATCAGTTAAATAGCGTACCTAAAGTTGACATAGAGCGCTTAGCCTCTTATCTCTACTTTACAATTAAAGTGAAAAATTGCACACCAACAAGTATAATGGTACCATCTGCATTTCATGATGTCTCTAGCCATATCAGATAACTTGAAGAAAATGTAGAGTATGGGGAAAGCGTATGAATTACCCAACAAGAGTGACAACAATTAAAAGAAAGGGCCAGAGATGGTCAGTTTAGGTGTTTTTGCCCGTAAGTTTTTTGGTTCAGCTCATGAGCGACGTCTCAAAGCACTCCGCCAAAAAGTTGTACAAATTAATGCTTTGGAAGAACAATTTGTAAAATTAAGTGATGAGCAGCTTTGCCAAAAAACAGATGCCTTTCGTAAACGTCTTAGTGAAGGTGAAAGTGTTGATTTGCTCTTACCAGAAGCTTTCGCAACTGTTCGTGAAACCGCAAAACGTGTTTATGACATGCGTCCTTTTGACGTACAACTTATTGGTGGAATGGTCCTTCACGACTGTGGCATAGCTGAAATGCGTACTGGTGAAGGTAAAACATTAATGGCAACTTTACCAATTTATCTCAATGCATTGGAAGGTAAAGGCGTTCATGTTGTGACAGTAAATGATTATCTCGCCAGTCGTGATGCTGAAACAATGGGAAAAATTTTTAGTTTTCTAGGGCTTACAACAGGCGTGATTCTCCATGATCTTGATAGTGATGCCCGCCGAGAGGCCTATGCATGCGACATCACCTATGCCACAAATAATGAACTAGGTTTTGATTATTTGCGTGATAATATGGCCTTTGATCGTAGTCAAATGGTCCAACGTGGACATCATTACGCAATTGTTGATGAAGTTGATTCGATTCTTATTGATGAAGCCCGTACACCCCTTATTATTTCTGGTCCTCTAGAAGATCGTACTGACTTCTATAACCTTATTGATACATTTATTCCTGCCTTAACTCCAGAAGACTATGAAATAGACGAAAAACAAAAAACAACGACTTTTACCGAAGTTGGTACTGAAAAAATTGAAAAAATGCTCGAACAAGCTGGACATCTTAAAGGTGAAAGCCTTTATGACATAGAAAATGTCGCTATCGTTCATCATGTCAATAATGCTCTAAAAGCTCATAAACTGTTTGCTCGCGATAAAGATTACATTGTTCGCAATGATGAAATCGTTATTATTGATGAATTTACAGGGCGAATGATGCCTGGGCGGCGTTATTCTGAAGGACTTCATCAAGCGTTAGAAGCTAAGGAGCATGTTGCTATTCAACCAGAAAACCAGACACTTGCTTCCATCACTTTCCAAAATTACTTCCGTATGTATAGGAAATTATCTGGAATGACTGGAACTGCAACAACAGAAGCCGAAGAATTCAGAAATATTTATGGTCTTGACGTTGTTGAAGTCCCTACAAATTTGCCAATACAACGTATTGATGAAGATGATGAAATTTATCGAACAGCAGAAGAGAAATATCGGGCAATTGTGCGTGATATCCGTCAAGCACACGAAAAAGAACAGCCTATTCTTGTTGGAACAACCTCTATTGAAAAGTCAGAACAATTGGCAGAGCGTTTGCGAAAAGAAGGCATTACCGATTTTAGAGTCTTAAATGCTCGCTATCACGAACAAGAAGCGTACATCATTGCGCAAGCAGGAGTTCCTAGAGCTCTCACCATCGCAACCAACATGGCAGGACGCGGTACGGATATACAGCTTGGTGGTAATGTTGAAATGCGCATCCGACAAGAGTTACAGGATATCCCCGAAGGTCCAGAGCGGACAGCTAAAATTGAAGAAATAAAAAAAGATGTTCAGAAGCTTAAAGACAAAGCTTTAGCGGCTGGTGGTCTTTACGTTATTGCGACGGAACGTCATGAAAGCCGTCGTATTGATAACCAGCTTCGTGGACGTTCTGGTCGCCAAGGCGATCCAGGTCGCTCAAAATTCTTTCTTTCTCTTCAAGATGATCTTATGCGTATCTTTGGCTCCAATCGTATGGATGGTATGCTGCAAAAACTTGGATTGAAAGAAAATGAAGCTATTATCCATCCATGGATTAATAAAGCCCTTGAAAAAGCACAAAAAAAGGTCGAAGCACGAAACTTTGAAATTCGTAAAAATCTGCTAAAATATGATGATGTCATGAATGATCAACGCAAGGTTATTTTTGAACAGCGTATGGAGATCATGGACGCAGATGATTTATCAGAAATGATCCTTGAAATGCGCAATGAAGTCGTAGAGGATCTCGTAGAGGCTTATATTCCATCAGGGACATATTCTGAAAAATGGGATGTAAAAACTCTCGAAGAAGAACTTCAACAACTCTTTAATCTTGAGCTTCCAGTAGAAGAGTGGGCAAAAGAAGATGGAATTGCCGAGGAGCAAATTTTGGAGCGTGTATCAGATGCTGTTATAAAACTTGAAAATGAACGTACTGAACGCTATTCTCCAGAGGTTATGGCTTATTTTCACAAGGCAGTATTGCTCGAAACTATTGACACGTTATGGCGTGAACATCTGGTGAGTTTAGACCATTTGCGTTCTGTTGTTGGTTTTCGTGGTTATGCGCAGCGGGATCCGCTCAATGAATATAAGACAGAATCTTTTGAACTCTTTCAAAGTATGTTGAGAAATTTGCGCCGAATTGTCACTTCTAAGCTTATGCGCTTTGAAATCATTCAACAACCTACAGAACCGACCATGCCTGAGCAAACTGATGCTGCTTCTTCTGTCTTTAATGATCAAAGTCAAGAAAATGCTCCCACCTTATGGGCACGATCACAAGAAAATAGATTTGTTAATCCACAAGATCGTGACCCTAATGATATAACCACATGGGGAAAAGTTGGACGTAATGAGCGTTGTCCTTGCGGTTCAGAGAAAAAATACAAACACTGTCATGGAGCCTTTGTTTGAAAAGCAAACTATGAAAATGAATAAAAAGCGAAATTATGAGCAAGAATTGCGCACAGCTGGTTTAAGAGTAACACGTCAACGACGAGTTATTCTTGATATTTTGACTGACACAAATGACCATCCCAATGCATTTGAAATTTTTCAGCGTGCAAACAAAATAGATTCGAGTATTTCACTCTCAACTGTTTATCGAACCATGAAAACATTAGAAGGAAATGGAACAATTCATCGCCATAGCTTTAGTGGTGGTCCATCCCGTTTTGAGCAAGCAGATGGGCAACATCATGATCATCTCATTGATATAGAAACAGGACAAGTTATCGAGTTTCATTCTGATGTTATTGAAAAGCTGCAAGAGGAAATTGCAAAGTCCCTTGGCTATGATATTATTCATCACCGCCTTGAACTTTACGGAAAAAAAAACTCTTAAAAAAGTGATTATATATCATTAGATAAAATACCTCAGGTAAATCGAGTTTTATAAAAATTTACCTTTAAGATATAATAATTTCCATTGGCAAAAAAAATTTTTGCTCTATTACCCCTTTTTGTATGATGCTATACGGTAATTCATTGTCAGTATTATAACAAAAAATCATTGCAACAAAATATTATAAAAATTGTATTATGAAAAATTAGGCCAATATTATCATGGTTTCCTTGCCACAAGATCGTATGAGACAGCTTGAAAAGCGCTTTGAAATAATTGAAAGCCAAATGACGACTAATCCAAATGCTGAAACATATGTCAAATTAGCTTCTGAATATGCAGAACTACAACCCGTTATTGCCTCTATACGTGCATTAAATGCTCTTTACAAAGAGATTACAGAATTAGAAACAATTATCAATGATAAACAAACAGACGTAGAGATGCGTAATCTTGCCCAAGAAGAGCTACCATTGTTATATAAAAAAGTAGAGCAATTTGAAAAAGAACTCCAGATTCTGCTTTTGCCTAAAGATGTTGCTGATGAAAAAAACGCTATTGTTGAAATTCGAGCAGGAACGGGTGGATCAGAAGCAGCACTTTTTTCCGGTGATCTTTTCCGTATGTATGAACGTTATGCCCATGCTCACCATTGGACAGTAGAAGTTATTTCACTCAGTGAGGGAGAAGTTGGCGGATATAAAGAGATTATTGCTACTATCTCAGGAAAAGGTGTCTTTTCTAAATTGAAATATGAATCAGGGGTTCACCGTGTGCAACGCATCCCCGAAACAGAAACCGGTGGACGTATCCATACATCTGCTGCTACCGTTGCAGTCCTTCCGGAGGCTGAAGAAATTGATATTGATATTCGCCCTGAAGATATTCGTATTGACACAATGCGTGCATCTGGAGCAGGAGGACAGCATGTTAATACAACGGATTCAGCTGTTCGTATCACGCATATTCCAACAGGAATTATGGTCGTACAAGCAGAAAAATCACAACATCAAAACCGAGCACGAGCCCTTCAAATTTTACGGGCACGCTTATTCGATATCGAACGACAAAAAGCGGAAAGTGAACGTTCAGCTTCTCGTAAAAGCCAAGTTGGTTCTGGTGATCGTTCAGAACGTATTCGTACCTATAATTTTCCACAAGGACGTGTTACGGATCACCGTATTAATCTAACCTTGTATAAGCTTGATCGCATTCTAGAGGGAGATCTTGATGAGCTTCTTCATGCACTCATCTCAGATCATCAAACAACACTGCTTATGGAAATGGATAATAATTGAGCGAATATTCTTTCAAGAATGTCATCCAACGAATGCAAGAAAAATTGCGCACGAAAGGAATTGCTGAAGCCGATCTCGATGCGAAAATACTCGTTGAATGGATAACAGGAATAAATGCTGCTGAAAGAATTTCTAAACCAGATATGCATCTGTCTTCTGAGCATATTATACAAATAGAACAGGCTCTACAACGGCGTATTGCAGGAGAACCTGTCTACCGTATTATAGGAGCACGAGAATTTTATGGTATATCTTTTGCATTGTCTCAAGAGACGTTAGAACCTCGTCCTGATACAGAAACGCTAATAGATCTTGTTCTCCCTTTTCTCCAAAAACAGGTCGAAAATTCGAGAAGAACAAGATTCCTTGATATGGGAACAGGAAGTGGCGCCATTGCCATTACACTCCTTAAACAAATTCCCCAATCCTATGCGGTGGCAGTCGATATTTCTGAAGATGCCCTTAAAACAGCGAAGAAAAATGCAAAAAATGCTGAAGTAGCACACCGCTTCACACCTCTTCTTAGCGACTGGTTTGATGCTGTCGCAAATCGCTTTGATTTCATTGTTTCCAATCCACCTTATATTCCCGCACAAGATATCAAAAAACTTGCAAAAGAAGTGCGCTTACATGACCCATTGCGCGCCCTAATAGGAGGGGAAGATGGACTTGATTTTTATCGAAAACTCGCCCATGAAGCAGCCAACTACTTAAAAGAAAACGGCTATGTTGCTGTTGAAATTGGTTACTCTCAAGAAAATGAAGTCTGTAATTTATTTGAAAAAAATGGTTTTCAATGTTTAGAAGTGCGTAAAGATCTAAGTGGAATACCCCGCGCACTTCTATTTGCATGCAAACATTAAAATTCCCAATCATCATCCGTGGTAGCAACCGCCTTGCCAATGACATAAGAAGAACCTGCCCCTGAAAAAAAGTCATGATTTTCATCAGAGTTTGGTGATAAAGCTGCCAAAATAGCGGGATTAACACGACAAACCTCAGGGGGAAAAAGAGCTTCAAAACCTAAATTCATTAAAGCCTTGTTAGCATTATAATGAAGAAAAATTTTAACATCTTCTGTCAATCCAAGTGCATCATAAAGATCTTCAGTATATTTGCACTCGATATTATAAAGATCAAAGAGCAGGTTAAAAGCAAAATCTTTAATTTCTTTCTTTTTGGCTTCATCAAGCTTTGCAAAGCCCAATTGGAATTTATAACCTATATAATAACCATGGACTGCTTCATCACGAATGATTAATCGAATGAGATCTGCTGTATTGGTCAACTTAGCGCGACTGGCCCAATACATGGGCAAATAAAAACCAGAATAAAATAAAAAGCTTTCCAGCAAAGTCGAAGCAATTTTTTTCTTAAGTGGATCATTTGCTTCATAACGCTCAAGTACTAATCTAGCCTTTTTCTGCAAATGAATATTTTCTTCTGACCATCTAAACGCATCATCAACTTCTACCGTCGAACAAAGGGTTGAAAAAATAGAGGAATAAGAACGTGCATGAACCGCTTCCATGAAAGCAATATTCGTCAACACTGCCTCCTCATGCTCTGTTATTGCATCAGCCAGAAGCGAAATGGCTCCAACAGTATTTTGAATTG
Organism: Bartonella sp. MR30HLJHH; assembly: GCF_042194195.1. Lineage (NCBI taxonomy): Bacteria > Pseudomonadati > Pseudomonadota > Alphaproteobacteria > Hyphomicrobiales > Bartonellaceae > Bartonella > Bartonella sp. MR30HLJHH. Next base: position 99,780 of record NZ_JBHIMO010000004.1, read on the forward strand.
TATCTAAAAGCGTTAATCCTGTAAAAACACGAATTGTTAATTTACGTTCTTCATCTGTTAAGCTTGACCATGAGGGAATATCATTGGAAAGTGGAACCTTCTCAGGTAACCAAAAATTCCCAGTTAAGCGGTTCCATACTTCAAGATCTTTCTCATCATGTAATCTATTCCAATTAACAGCGCACACAACAGGATTTTTGGTTGTAATCTTTGTCATATGATGATCTCCTATAAACTGCACGAAACACAGCCATCAACTTCTGTTCCACTTAATGCTACTTGCCGTAATCGTACATAGTAAATACTCTTTATACCCTTTTTCCAGGCATAAATTTGTGCGCGGTTAATATCACGTGTGGTAGCGGTATCAGGAAAAAATAATGTCAATGAAAGACCTTGATCAACATGCTGTGTTGCAGCAGCATAGGTATCTATAATTTTTTCAGGACCAATCTCATAAGCATCTTGGTAAAAATTCAAATTCGTATTATCCATATAAGGAGCGGGATAATAAACGCGTCCAATTTTTCCTTCTTTGCGAATTTCAATTTTTGAAGCAATTGGATGAATAGAAGAAGTGGCATGATTAATATAGGAAATAGATCCCGTAGGTGGAACTGCCTGCAAATTACGGTTATAAAGCCCATACTCAATGACTAATTTTTTGAGTTCCTGCCAATCCTTTTGATCTGGGATAACAATATTATTCCGTGCAAAAAGCTCTTGCACAAGCGCAAATTGCGGTTTCCATTCTTTTTCAATATATTTTTCGAAAAAACGTCCATCTGCATAAGCTGATTTTTCAAACCCTGCAAACATTTCTTGACGTTCACGTGCAATCAAACTGGAAGCCCGTATGGCGTGATATGTCACAATATAAAAATAGATATTGGTAAAATCTATCGCTTCTGGAGATCCATAATAGATCTGTTCACGCGCTAGAAACCCGTGCAAATTCATTTGTCCCAAACCAATCGCATGACTTTCAGCATTGCCTTTCGCAATGGAAGGCACACAGGCAATATTGCTCATATCCGAAACCGCAGTAAGGGCACGAACAGCAGATTCCACGGTCTGTCCGAAATCAGGACTTTCCATTGCTTTGGCAATATTCATGGATCCAAGATTACAGGATATATCACTTCCAATCGTGCGATAAGTTAAATCTGTCTCCAGTTCACTTGCCTCACTCACCTGCAAAATTTCTGAACATAAATTGCTCATACTTATGCGCCCAGCTATTGGGTTCGATCGATTAGCAGTATCCTCAAATAAAATATAGGGATAACCCGACTCAAATTGAATTTCCGCTAATGTCTGGAAAAAAACGCGTGCACTTATTTTCTTTTTACGAATCTTTGCATTATCAACAAAAGAACGATAATGCTCCGTTAAAGAAATATCGCTAAAGGGTTTACCTGTCACACGCTCGATATCATAAGATGAGAAGAGATACATATCCTCATTATTCCGTGCAAGCTCAAAAGTAATATCAGGAATAACGACACCAAGCGAAAGCGTTTTGATTCTAACTTTTTCATCAGCATTTTCACGCTTTGTATCCAAAAACTTCATAATATCTAAATGGTGAGCATGCAAATAAACAGCTCCAGCCCCCTGTCTTGCCCCAAGCTGATTGGCGTAAGAAAAAGAATCTTCCAAGAGTTTCATCACCGGTAAGACTCCTGAGGACTGATTTTCTATTTGCTTAATTGGTGCCCCAGCTTCCCGCAAATTCGTTAAACAAAGCGCCACACCTCCACCACGTTTTGAAAGCTGCAAAGCCGAATTAACCGAACGACCTATCGATTCCATATTATCTTCAACACGTAGCAAAAAACACGAAACCAATTCACCACGTTGTTTTTTCCCAGCATTTAAAAATGTCGGTGTTGCCGGCTGAAAACGTCCTGTAATAATTTCATCCACAAAACTTTCAGCAAGAGCTTTATTCCCTTGTGCCAAATATAAAGCTACAAGACAAACACGATCTTCATAACGTTCAAGATAACGTTTCCCATCAAAAGTCTTTAATGTATAGCTGGTATAGTACTTAAATGCGCCTAAAAAGGTAGGGAAACGAAACTTAAATGCATAAGCACGTTTAAAAAGCTTTTTAATAAAAGAAAAATCATAAAGCCCAAATAAAGCTTTTTCATAATAACCTTCTTCTATTAAGTAGTCTATTTTTTCCTTCAGGTTATGAAAAAAAACTGTATTTTGATTAACATGCTGAAGAAAATATTGCCGTGCGGCAAGCCGATCCATATCAAATTGAATATGACCATTTTCATCATAAAGATTAAGCATTGCATTCAGCGCATGATAATCAGTAATCTGATCCGATTTCTGCGATTGTCCTATACCAATTGTTTCCAAAATCTTTCCAATCCCTTTTTTACATAAATAACGTCTTCATCAGTTCCACGCAGCTCAAAACGATAAAGGCAAGGTACACAACATTTTTCAGCAATGATTTTACTTGCTAAATTATAATAACAACCAAAATTACGATTCCCACCACCAATGACACCACGAATTAATTTTCGGTTCTCAGCTTCATTAAGAAAATGGATAACGGCTTTCGGCACTGCTCCTCTTCCTTCACCATCTGCATATGTAGGAACAACCAGTACATAAGGTTCACCAACCAATGCAGAAGGCTTTCTTTTATCAATTTTGAAGAGTCGTTGACCAAGTTGCGAGACAAAATGTTCTGTATTACCCGTTGCACTCGAATAATAAACAATAAGCCCCATTAAGCACAAAGACCACTAATCATATCTGGTCTAAAACCAGACCAATGATTTTCACCACAAACAACGACAGGAACCTGACGATACCCCAGAGATTGAACAAAACTGTATGCTTGTTCATCACAAGAAATATCAACAACACGATAATGAATGCCTTTTGCATCAAAAGCGCGGCGTGTAGCATCACATTGGACACAAGATGGTTTGCTATAAATAGTGATCGACATTTTCTTCAACTTTCACAATTCCAAACAATCAACCCTAAAAGGTCAATCTAATAATTTTATAAGTACTCAAGAATAACAAAAAACAGAAATTGTACGCAAAACATGTGGTTATTTTCAAATAGTACACAGCTTCTTGAACATAACAGAATTCCTCATCAAATAACTTCAAAGACTATGATGAGAATAAGCGATTATTCTATAACTTAAATGGCAGAGCCCCCCAGTTATAAAACAATCTTTTGCTTGCATTACAATTCCCTCCTGCTGTCTAAAAAATTAACGTTCTAAACTACCGTTTTTCAAGAGCTCTGTTTTACTCTTTTACGGCAAAAATCAATTACAAAAACGAAAGGAATCCTTCCAAAAGAGATCTTTCAGCAAAAATACTGCTATGCCCTTGGTCAATAAACTCTTTACAATAATGGAAATAACTTAGATACCAAACGAAACACACTAACACCCTCTCTTGTGCTTATTTAGAATCACCAATCATTTTGATACTATATATAGTATATACTCTCTCTCTTTCGTCAAGGTGAATTCAATTATTATTTTTAATTTTCCACGATCTTCCCACTAAAATTTTCAGTCCTCAAAACTATGTAATAATATAACATTTTATTGACAAACGTTATATTATTACATAGTTTCCAAAATAATAAGCAACGATGGTAAAAAATATGGATCTGCACTTCAATAAGACAACTTTAGGCTATGGAAATAGAATAGCAATAAAGAACTTTTCAGCAAAATTAAAAGGTGGTTCATTGGTCGCAGTAACAGGTGATAATGGCGCTGGAAAATCGACACTGCTAAAAGCCATCGCCGGATTAATTAAACCTCTTAAGGGAAAAATTACAAAACCAAAAAAAAGCCGCATTGCTTATCTTTCTCAGCAATATGATATAGATCAAACATTTCCAATTGATGTGAAAACGCTTGTAAAAACAGGACTGTGGTCTTTTTGTGGATTATGGAAAAGCCAGCGCCCTTATGATTCTAAGATTCAAAATGCGCTTGAAATGGTTGGGCTTACAGAACTCGCACCCCGTTCGCTTGAAACATTATCAGGCGGACAATTACAACGCGCTCTTTTTGCACGTATCATTGTGCAAGATGCCAATATTATTTTGCTTGATGAACCTTTCAATGGTGTAGATCATAATACCCAAAAAGACCTTCTTACACTGATCACATACTGGCAACAGCAAGGACGCACAGTTCTCACAGCACTCCATAACCCTCTCATCGTGCAAGAGTTTTTCCCCCAAATGATTCAAATTAATCAACAAAACGCCTTTTATGGAGAAACAACACAGTTTTTAAACAACACTATTCATCACGTTATGCCACCTCTCACATCCAATTCTTTTCCTATTAGAGCACAAAAACAAAATCTTCCCATCAATGATTCTCTCTTTCTTAGGTTATAAGACGTGTATGCATTTTTTCTTGCCCCCTTTGTTGATTTCCAATTTATGCAAAACGCCCTTATCGGTTCTATTTTCCTGTCTATTAGCGCTTGTCCTGTTGGTGTATTTTTGATGCTCCGTGGAATGAGCTTGACAGGAGATGCTATCTCTCATGCCATTCTTCCTGGTGTTGCAACTGCTTTTCTGATTTGTGGCTTTTCCCTCATATCTATGACACTTGGTGGCATCTTCGCTGGTATTATTGTTGCTTTAGCAACCATTTTAATTTCACGAAATAGCTTTCAGAAAGAAGATGCATCCATGACCGTCTTTTATCTTATTGCACTCGCGGCAGGTGTCATTATTATCTCACTAAAAGACTCAACAATTGAGCTGCTTCATCTCTTATTCGGATCGGTTCTTGCACTTGATGCACAAGCCCTTTGGTTAATCACTACTATAATGCTGATTACACTATGCAGCCTTTGTATTTTTTGGCGTGCACTTGTTTTAGAAAGCTTTGACCCCCTCTTTTTTAAATCACTCTCTCCGTTGAGTAAATATATTCATATTTCATTGCTTGGACTTGTGGTGTTGAATCTGGTTGGAGGCTTTCAATCACTAGGAACATTACTTTCCGTTGGCATTATGATGATTCCAGCTATTACAGCCCGTTTTTGGTTTTCACGGCTAGGCCCTATTTGCGCGCTTTCCACTCTTTTTGGAATCATTTCTAGCGTATGTGGTCTCCTGCTTTCTTTTCATCTTTCTCTTCCCTCCGGCCCTGCTATCATCATTGCCGCAGGATTTATTTATCTTGTTTCCTGCTTAATAAGTCCACGTGGCTTTATTGTAACATGGTTTCCCCACCTCTTTTATACCTCATCACTTTAAGGAAAAAATGTGCCTAAGTTTACTCAAAAATTTGTTCTTCTTGGAGCTTTATTTCTTGCCCTTTCTCCATTTTCTGCTTCTGCACACAATAAAATAAAAGTTGTTGCGAGCTTTTCTATTCTCGCAGATCTCGTAAAAAATGTAGGAGACAATCATATCTCTATGACAACTTTTGTAGGTCCCAATGCGAATACCCACACTTATGAACCTACCCCCCATGATGCTCAAGCTCTTAGAAATGCTCAAATTATTTTCATCAACGGACTTCATTTAGAAGGATTCATTGATCGCCTCATTACAGCAAGCGGTACAAAAGCACTTCTTGTCAAAGTTAGCGCTAACATTCCCTCCCTCAAAATGAAAAATCAAGAACATAATGCCCATCACCACCATAGCGTTATTGATCCACACGCTTGGCAAACAATTCCCAATGTCAAAATCTATGTGAAGAATATCGCTGCTGCTTTTTGTAAAATCGATCCACAATCCTGCACCAGCTACAAAAAAAATGCCGAAACCTACATCCAAAAACTTAAAATAGCACAAGATACCCTGAAAACAAAAATTGCTACCATCCCTAAAGATAAACGTATCATTATCACATCTCATGACGCCTTTGGCTATTTTGCCAAAGAATATGGTTTTACTATCCTTGCTCCCCAAAGTGCTTCAACAGAAGCTGAAGCAACCGCAGCTGATGTTGCTAAACTTATCAAACAAATTAAAGCGAATAAGGCAGCTGCACTATTCGTTGAAAATATCTCTAATCCCCGTCTCATAAAACAGATTGCAAAAGAAACAGGTTTAAAAATTGGTGGGACACTTTATTCTGATGCATTGTCAAATAAAAATGGCCCTGCAGCAACTTATCTCGATATGATGGAACATAATGTGAATACCATCATTGATGCCATCACAAAACATTAAGATCTTCTACAAAAGAGATAAAAAAGCGTTCATAAAATCGTAAGTCTATGATTATATTACTAATGATACCCAACATCTATAATTGATAATATTGATATAAAATAATGTTACTTTTACAGAGAAATTTATACTCAATAGATGCTAAGATAGATAAAGTAAGTGGATTTATTGCCTCATGGTGCCCAGATCGTCAGCGGCATCATTCTATTTTCCAACGCTTCTTTTACAATAACTCTCGACACTTGAAACGATTTATAAGAAGCATTTGGGGTCTCTTTCTTAAAGTATTTTTATCTACCCAACTCCATTTATAACATGCAAGTAGAATGAGTGTATGAATAAAAACCACTTGAAGAAAAAATGCCTCTTATGAAGAGTCTCAACACAATAATTGTTGCAATGTTGGAGACTGGCAGAGAGCATGATGATGGCCCCAGCTTGCACTGTTGTAAGCATAAAGATGGCGATACACAATGGATTTTATGTTATACTATTCATAACCGACTGCGTGAAAAAATAGTTGGAACAACCTTGAAATATATTCTTTAAAACAAGTGCGTGCATTGGCAACCCAATAGCCTTCTGTTTAGAATATTCTGTTTTGTATAAGAGACGCAATCCTATTCAAAGAACGTAATAAAAAAATGTGTTCGGCAATGCACAGTCTCCATTATGTAAGAGACATAGTCTCAGATATTTTTGAAAATCGTAATACTAAATTGCTAAAGATAGAAACTATTTTTTATTTTTCTGCTTTCATATTCCCCTTAAACTAAGCTGTCTCCTCATTTTAGAAATTACATAAGAAGATAAGCTTATTCCACTCTGATATACAAAAACTGAATACAACACTGAGCCGTCTTCATATTTGTCTCAAACATACTGCTGTATAAAGTTTAGGTTGATTTATAAGCAACAAAAAAGCACGCACTTTATAAGAAAGCAATATCATAAAACCATTAATAGACTGGCAATATATTGAAAAAATATACCAGCTTTTATAAAATGCTTTTCAAAACAACAAGATAACTGTCTTTGTCCCTGCTGATTCTTATAGGTGTTCGCACCAATCCCTTATGTCATACTCATAAAGATCTGTTAAAGGATGATCTGTAGGCAATTTTTTAACTCAAGAATATAGAAAGATCGATGGGATGTTACAGATGTGTTTCATCTGCTTTTATCATTAAAAGTAATGAAAATTGTAAAGCAAGCGCGCCTTCTATCTCTCAGTGATTTCTTTTGCAACTGACCGGATACCCTCGCTGAGAATTGCATAGTGATTTACATGAGAAAAAAATAAAAGCTTCTTATAGGAGCTCTGAAACCATTTAAGATCATATGGTCAGCAGTAAAATAGAATATGCCTATTCTCGTACAGACTATTTAGAACAGCGTCGTATTTTTTGGATCAAATAGACTTCTTATGTTAGGGATCAAAGCTATGATATGGGGCGCATCCCCTCTCATCTGTGAATTATTGTTTCCCTCTATTTCTCTCATTTACTTTTTATAAGTTACATAAATTATTACATCAAGAAATACATGATAATATATTGTTTTTTATGAACAAAATATGGTTAATAAATGGTTATTTTATATTGATATTTTTTTATAATGAAAATGATTTTATTATGTTTGAGGTTTGAAAATAATATTCTTCTTACAGATCGTGAAAATGCAAATTTTCTTCATATAAATGTTTTGACATTCTCAGCCTCATGGGACAATGGATCATTACCAAAACTTTTAAAATTTTGTTTTTAATCCCATCGGTTACAACCTAATTTTGTAAATGCAATCGAGAAAGTCGAAACGTAACATAAAAGAAAGTCGTGTCACACCAATTAATGCTTACTTATTATTTGTGCGCTTTCCAGTGTTTTTGTTAAAAGTATGAAAACTCTGATGAGCGACAGTGAAGCTTAGTTTTTGACCATAGTCGTGTGTCAAGCGTTCTTTTATTTCAATCGTAAAGATGATATCATTCCAACGCGTTAAAACATGGCAACCTGTTCCAATAGGCTTGATAAGCTCAATTTTTGTGTGAAAGACAGGTCCTTTATCTGGATGTTCGCCCAATAAGATTATTTCAGGTCTGAATGCTAAAAGATCAGTTTCTTCGCCATAAGAAAATGAATGCCCTAAATGTTGTTCTAAGACATGGCGATCAAGAAAATTCATAGGAGGAGAACCAATAAAATCAGCAACAAATGTTGTTGCTGGAGTGTCGTAAATTTCCATTGGTGTTCCAATTTGCTCGATAGCTCCTTTATTCAAAACGACTATTCTATCAGCTAATGTCATAGCTTCTAGTTGATCATGGGTAACATAGAGGCTAGTTGTTCCTAATGAACGCTGTAGTGTTTTTATTTCAATACACATTTGCGCCCGTAATTTTGCATCAAGGTTTGAAAGAGGTTCATCAAAGAGAAAAACACGGGGTTGACGTACAATCACACGCCCCATTGCAACACGCTGACGTTGTCCTCCTGATAATTGTCGTGGCTTACGATCAAGAAATGATTCTATCTCCAAAAGTTTTGCAGCATGTGCGATGCGTTTTTTAATTTCTTCTTTAGGAGTTTTACGATTTTTAAGACCATATTCTAAGTTTCCACGAACTGTCATATGGGGATAAAGAGCATAATTTTGAAAAACCATAGCAATATCACGATCAGCTGGTTCACGATCATTGATACGTTCGTTATCAATACATAATTCACCTGAAGTAACTTGTTCAAGTCCTGCTATAATACGCAATAAGGTTGATTTTCCGCACCCTGAAGGACCGACAAGAACAAGAAGTTCTTTATCAGCAACAGTTAAGTTTAAATCATCAATGACCAGAATGCCGTTGTCATACCGTTTTTTTATATTTGATAACTGGATTATGGCCATAATTACTTCTCCGTTTCAATAAGGCCTTTGATAAAAAGCCGCTGCATGAAGATAACAACAAGAACAGGGGGAACCATGGCAACAACCGATACTGCCATAAGTATATTCCATTGAGGATCATGTTGAAGTGATTCGACAATAAGCTGTTTTAAAATAATAAGGATCGTTTGATGATTTTGATCCGTTGTGATGATAAGAGGCCAAAGATATTGTATCCATCCATAAATAAACATAATGATAAATAAAGCAGCGATATTGCTTTTACTAAGAGGAAGAAGAATATCCTTAAAAAATTTAACAGGACCTGCACCATCAACACGTGCTGCCTCTAAGAGTTCATCTGGAATAGTCAAAAAAAACTGGCGAAATAAAAATGTAGCGGTTGCAGATGCAATAAGTGGAATAATCATTCCACTATAGGTGTCGATCATCCCCAATTTCGCAACAACCTCATAGGTTGGAAGAATACGAACTTCGACAGGGAGCATCAATGTAACAAAAATAAGAACAAAAGCAGTTTTTCGGAAAGGAAAACGCATATAAACAATTGCATAAGCAGATAAAAGTGAAATAATAATTTTTCCAATACTAATCCCAAGAGCCATAATGAGTGAATTCATTAAGAGTGGCCAGAGGTTGGGAAGACCGAGTTGTGCAAGGCCATCACCAAAGATTGTTTTATAATTTTCCAAAGCATATTTCCCAGGTAAAAGAGGAAGTGTTCCCGAGTTGAATGCTGCTGAACTATGGGTTGATGCAATGATAGCAACGTAAACTGGAAAGCAAATAATGATAATGCCAATAATGAGAGTAATATGGGTTAGAAATTTCAAAATAGGGCGATTTTCAACCATAATTTACTTCCTAATATTGTACACGACGCTCAATCCAGCGAAACTGAATAATGGTTAAGACAATAACCATCAACATCAATATTGTTGACTGTGCTGCTGATGCACCGATTATTTGATTTCTAAAGCCATCGTCATATACTTTATAGACGAGGATGCTCGTTGCACGCGCAGGACCTCCAGAAGTTGTATTATCAATAATACCAAAGGTATCAAACATAACATAATTGACATTGACAATAAGAAGGAAAAACGTCGTTGGTGAAATTTGCGGGAAGACCACAGTCCAAAATCGTTTAAAGGGACCTGCACCATCAATGGCGGCTGCTTCTATTTGAGAACGCGGAACAGACTGAAGGCCTGTAAGAAAAAAGAGAAAATTGTAAGAAATTTGTTTCCAACTAGCCGCTATGACAATAAGAATCATTGCTTGAGTGCCATTAATACGATAATTCCATAGCACCCCTATTTTCTCGAGAAGAAAAGGGATAATTCCGATGGTGGGATGAAAGATAAACAGCCATAATATACCTGCCAATACTGGAGCAACAGCATAGGGCCAGAGCAAAAGCATTGTATAAGCCTTTTTTGCACGGATGACACGATCAACACAGACAGCTAAAAGAAGTGATATTGTCATTGAAGCGACAGTAACTGAGATGGAAAATACTGCGGTTGTAAGAAGTGATTGCAGATAAGTAGGATCAGAAAGAACGGTTAGATAATTTTCAAAACCAATAAAGGTTGTTGTAAAGCCAAAAGGGTCTTCACGCTCAAAAGATGATTTTATTGCTTGAGCAGCAGGCCAAAAGAAAAACAAAAAAGTCACAAGAAGCTGAGGGAAAAGCAGTCCGTAAGAAAGTAGACTATTTTTAAAATATGCATGTTTTTCTTGCATTCGTAGGGCTCTTTAAATGTAGAGACTTTAAAAAGATAAACAAAAAGAACTCAACTGTTTTTGTTGAGTCTTTAATGTTTAACAATAAAACGAAATTAATGATTAGATTTTTCAAATTCACGCAAGAGTTTATTTCCACGTTCAACGGTCTCATCTAAACCATCTTTCGGTGTTTTTGAACCACTAAGAACAGCTTCCAACTCTTGATCAAGAATAGCACGGATTTGTGGTAAATTACCAAATCTTATCCCTTTCGAGTTAACTGTTGGTGGATTAAGATTAATCTGTTTGATAGCTATATCTGCACCTGGCGTTTTTTCATAGAAATGTTGTTTTTTGCTCAATTCATAAGTCGCTTTTGTGGTTGGAAGATAACCTGTTTCCTGATGCCATTTTGCTTGGTTTTCTGTTTTTGAAAGAAATTTAAGAAAAGCAGCTGCCCCTGCATATTCCTTTGGGGTATGTCCCTTAAACGCCCAAATAGAAGCTCCCCCAATAACTGAATTTTGTGGTGTTCCTTCTGCATCCTTATAATACGGTAGCATACCAACTCCCACATCAAACTGAGCTTCCGAAACAATTCCAGCACGTGATCCTGAAGATTGCATAAAAATTGCGCAATTCTGTGCCATAAACATTGGTGTTGAATCTAATGCACCTGCTGGACCACCATAACGGAAAATACCTTGATCAGACCACTTTTTCAGGTCAGTCCACATACGCACTTGTAAAGGTCCATTAAATGTAAGTTCTGAATCAAGTCCTTTAAAGCCATTTTCCTTCGTTCCAAAAGGAACATTATGCAACGCTGAAAAATTTTCTATACCAATCCATTGAGCAGCATAAGCCATCGTAAAACCGCAAGTTGCTGCTTTAGCCTCAAGAATTTTTTTGGAAAAGTCTTCTATATCTTGCCACGTTTTAGGAGGCTGTTCTGGATCAAGCCCTGCTTTTTTAAAGATATCTTTGTTATAATAAAGAATGGGAGTTGAAATATTGAATGGCATAGAGACGATACGTCCCTGTTCATCGGAGTAATAACCACTAATAGCAGGGAAATAATCTGTAGGATCAAATTCTTGTTTTGTATCAGCCATAAGTTGATAAAATGGATAGATTGCGCCTTTTGCAGCTATCATAGTTCCAGTACCAACGTCATAAATTTGGGCAAGCACTGGCTGTTTCTTTCCACGAAATGCTGCAATGAGTGAAATCAACCCCTCTTCATATTCGCCGCGAAATGACGGAACAACTTTATACTCAGATTGACTTGCATTAAAATCGTTAATGAGACTTTCAGTTTGCTTTCCTAATTCACCACTCATAGAATGCCAAAAGCTGATTTTTGTCTGCGCAGAACTTGCTGTTATTCCCGCTGTAGACATTATGATAGCAACCGTGGCCGCTATGGAAAGATAAAAACGACTCATGGCTCACCCTTTCTGAAGTGATGGAATACAAACTACCCCTAAAATTATAGTATTACACATGAACATGCTATGACAGTTTTATTTCAGAAATATATTCTCTCATTTAAACAGGAACCACCAAAAGGTCAAATGAATTTGTTTAAATTTATTCGTTTTCTTTTATAAGCTTTCTTATGTATTAACGAGATACGCGTTTGTAACTATCTGAAAAAAATGAGATGGCTTAAATAAGCAAAGTCAATTGGTAAAAAAATATAGATCGTAAATGTCATTCAATGACTATTTTAATATCTGGATTTACTTTTTTAAAAAGAATTGTTTATTCTTTTGTTATTTGTTTTATAATTTTCGGCTTATAACTTTAACACGATGTTGCTACTGAATTTAACGAAGAGACAAATAGAATTTTTCTTAAAACTAAGAAAATCACTTTTCAGCGCTTAATGGTCTCCTTCCCTGTAGTGAGATCACGCCCCTTACGCAAAACAAAATGACATTGTATTACCAATTTCCATGCTGTTAAAAAATCTTTCAATACATCTACATTTCATGATAGCTCCTATAAAATAAGCCATAAAGCCTCTCCACTAAAGTATATAAGACTTTTTGTATGCCATCATTTTTACACTTCTTAAAAGTGCAAAACGACACCATCATATGAGACCCTAATGCTTCAATAAGTCTTGCATTTGAAATACGTTAAATGAATATTTTATTCTTTTCTCAATATTTTTTATCCACACACCAACCCTGCTTGTAATGTGCAAACAAATGATTTGAATTGATTCATTGTAAAAAGATTTGAAATAAGAAAATCTTACGTATTAAGGTCTCTTATTCACACGAATAAACGACTAATTATCGTTATAAATCAATGGATTACTGTTATATATTAGATATTTTTTCTTCTTTCATTACACTAGCTTCATGAGGATACATAGTTCCCTTTGTATTGATGTGTTTTTTACCTTTGTGCACGCAATTGCAATGCAAGATCGGGTTGATCTGTCGTAATATAATGTACAGGCATGTCAAGCCAATGTGATAACCGAGCTTTTCCATTAATTGTCCATACCCCTACAGTAAAACCAGCCTCAAGAGCAGATTCAATAAAGTCCTGTGAAACAATAGAGCCATCTAAACTTAGATCAGAATAACCTAATTGCTTCCATTCAGAAAAATGACGGTACATATCACCTTCAAAATTATCAACACATGGACCAGATGGTATTCCTGCTTCAATAAAAGGACAAAGGATCAAAGGATCAAAACTAATTGCAGAAACCCGTTCTGATAAATTGCGGCTTTTTATTAGCGCAAGCGCTTTTTGGGATAATATTGCTTCACGCTCCACTTCACCACATGTCTTGATTTCAAGATGCAATGCAATATTCGTTGGTGCTAAAAGATCAAGCACCTCTTCTAATAAGGGAGGTGCTTCTTGGCTTCCTTTTACGCAGAGCTGTTTGCGTATTTCATTATCAATGTCTTGAATATACCCCTTTTTTCCAACCAATTGGTCTAGACGAAAGTCGTGAAAGACAACCACTTCACCGCTTCTCAGCAAATGAACGTCACATTCAACTTCATCAACACCTAACGCTATAGCATTATTAAATGCCGAAAGAGTATTTTCAGGATAAAGATGAGCTCCACCACGGTGTGCAACAATTTTTTTCTCAGACATGCAAAATTCCACATTTCTCAATTTTAAACGATATTGACGTACAGATTGCCAGATAAAGGCTTGTATCATATGAAAATACACAATCATTTTTAAATGATTTTTTCTGCACTTTTCGAATATCAACCCCTCAGTCATATTTTATTCTTAAAAAGACTTATCCTTCATTTTAATTATTCCCATTCAATAGTACTAGGAGGCTTTGAGGTTACATCATATACAACACGATTAATCCCTCTAACTTCGTTAATAATACGTGCTGCCGTCTTACTTAAAAACGCCATATCATAGGGATAAAAATCAGCAGTCATTCCATCTACAGATGTGACGGCGCGAAGAGCACAAACAAATTCATAAGTACGACCATCCCCCATCACGCCAACAGTTTGAACAGGAAGAAGAACAGCAAAAGCTTGCCAAATTTCGTCATAAAGATCGGCTTTACGGATTTCCTCAAGATAGATAGCATCTGCTTCACGTAAAATTTCTAATTTTTCACGGGTCACGGTACCTGGACAGCGAATTGCAAGACCTGGACCTGGAAAAGGATGGCGACCAATAAATTGCTCTGGTAATCCTAACTCTCGCCCTAGCAAGCGAACCTCATCCTTAAAGAGCTCACGCAACGGTTCTACAAGTTTCATATTCATCTGTTCTGGTAGCCCACCCACATTATGATGGCTTTTAATGGTTACCGTTTTACCAATAGCAGACACACTCTCAATAACATCTGGATAAAGTGTTCCTTGTGCTAAAAACTCTGCTCCTCCTATTTTTTTAGTTTCTTCTTCAAAAACTTCAATGAAAAGGCGACCAATTGTTTTGCGCTTTTTTTCTGGATCTGTCTCACCTTCTAAAGCATTAAGAAATATATCGGCAGCATTAACGTGAATAAGCTCTATATTATAATGATCACGAAAGAGCGTGAGAACTTCTTCAGCTTCATTCTTGCGCATCAGCCCATGGTCTACCAGAATGCATGTCAGTTGATCTCCTATGGCTTCATGAAGGAGTACCGCTACAACAGATGAATCCACACCCCCTGAAAGACCACAAATCACACTACTTTTCCCAACTTTTTGTCGTATCGTAGCAATTGCCTGCTCACGATAAGAAGCCATTGACCAACCACCTTTAATAGCAGAGATTTTATGAATAAAGTTTTGCAAAAGTTTTGTACCATCTGGTGTATGGATAACTTCAGGATGAAACTGTACTGCATAAAAATGTCTTTTTTTATCAGCAATAGCCGCATAGGGAGCTCCGTTTGAGGTCCCTATGACACGAAAACCTTCTGGTAAAGCTGCCACACGGTCACCATGGCTCATCCATACTTGATAATGAGAACCTTTTTCCCACACTCCATCAAAAAGGGCACTCTCTTCTTGTACTTCCAAAAAAGCACGCCCAAATTCACGCTCATGTCCAGCTTCAACCTTTCCTCCAAGCTGAACACACATGACTTGTTCACCATAGCAAATACCCAGAATCGGAATACCCGCCTCAAAAATTTCCATTGGAGCACGCGGAGAGCCCTCATCAATAACGGAATAAGGACTCCCTGATAAAATAATAGCTTTAGGATTTATGCGGCGCACAGCTTCTAAAGCCAATTGAAAAGGAGCAATTTCACAATATACCCCCATTGCTCGTACCCGTCGTGCAATAAGTTGTGTAACTTGTGAACCAAAGTCAATAATAAGAACAGTGTCTGGATGTGATATGCTCATAGAAAACCAATCAACAATTGTAAAAGAAAACTCATGAGAATTATGATTCAATCTTTCTCTTTTCACAAGCCTGTTTTCTTAAGAAAAAGATTATTCTCGTAAAATTTATGATAAAAAATACAAAAATATGGATCAATGTTTTTTTTGCAACACAGATAAAAAGAACCCATCTGTTTGTGTTGTGGACGGCGACAAAGTAAGTCCATAATTTGAAAAAACTGGTTGCACAGGAGAAAAACTAAAATGTTTCTGCCAAAGCGCTGGCATATCTATTGGAACAAAATGAGAATGTTGTTGAAGGAAACGGGAAATTTGTTCCTCATTTTCATCTGTAAAGAGAGAACAGGTAATATAGACTAGGCGCCCATTTGGCTTAAGATAAGCTATCGCTTCATTCAAAATAGACCTCTGTTCTGTTTGGCGTTGTTTCACCTGTTCTAATGTTAAACGCCATTTCGCATCTGGACGACGACGCCATGTTCCTGTCCCACTACATGGTGCATCTAGTAGGACTCTATCCATCTGACCTGTTAATGGTTTTAATTCTTCTCTTTGCACTCGTATTTGTACATTACGAACACCAGCGCGTCGAAGACGATCAAAAATAGGAGCCAAACGAGCTTTGTCTGAATCATAAGCATAAATTTGCCCACGATTGTTCATATCGGAAGCTAAAGCTAATGTTTTACCACCAGCACCTGCGCAATAATCTAATACCTGCATGCTTTCTTGCGCTTCCACAAGGTGAGCAACAATTTGAGATCCTAAATCTTGTATTTCAAAGTATCCTTTTTGAAAAGCTGGTTCTACTTGAACATTAGGATGACGGTGAAACTTTTCAATCGGTGCAATTCTTAAAGCTTGCCCAAACCATGGCAAAGATTTAAGTTTGATTTTTGCTAATTCTTTCAACACCTTTTCTGGTGTTGCCTTTAGATTATTTACTCGTAGATCTAAAGAAGGACGCGTTGCTAACGCAGCCGCTTCAGTGATCCAATTATCACCAAATAAAGGACGCAGATGCGCTTGACACCATTGCGGAATATCACCACGAATATAGTCTGGAGCATCCACTAATTGCTGACCTTGCCACGATTTACGCTGTTTAGCTCCTAATAACTGCGGCGCAAACCGATCTTCTGCCAACTCACCGTCAATTTGCTCCAGCGTCATTTTTCCAGAATCTAATAAGGCACCAAAAACGATATCTCGGATATCACCACTCTCCATACGCCATTGTAAAGAATAGCGTCGTCTTAAAACATCATAAACGATTGTACCAATAGCTGCGCGATCACCTGCTCCAGCAAAGCGATGAGAAAGCCCCCAATCCTTTAAAGCTTCTCCTACTGGGCGATGCTTCATTTCTATCTCTTTAAGAACATCTATTGCTGCTTGCAAACGCCCACCTAATCGCATTCATTTCTCCCATTAAAATAATAAAATTTTAAATCGTCTAAAAAAATAATATTATCTTCTTCTTGTCAATGAA
Source organism: Bartonella sp. MR30HLJHH (assembly GCF_042194195.1). Taxonomy (NCBI): domain Bacteria; kingdom Pseudomonadati; phylum Pseudomonadota; class Alphaproteobacteria; order Hyphomicrobiales; family Bartonellaceae; genus Bartonella; species Bartonella sp. MR30HLJHH. The sequence continues at coordinate 116,982 of NZ_JBHIMO010000004.1, forward strand.
ACCTTCTCAAAGCCATTAAAAATTTACATTCAATATTAAAATGATCTGATCATACTTTTTATAAGATCCAATTTAGAGTACCTAGATTTTTCCTTTCATCTTCTGCCCATTCACTTTTTATCCCTCTACCTCTTATACTAAAAGATACGCAGCCATCCATAAAGAACTTATTTCCGCCATGCATTAAGAAAAAACCAAACTCTTTGATTATTGCGTAAAATAAAATATCTCCCATCTTTTAATGGCTATCCTTCTGAAAAAAATAGAAAAAAATCTCATAAAATTAAACACGTTCATCTTACGTTCACCAAAAAATTAACTTTTTAGAAAATGCTTGGAACCACTATTTGGCATGACCGTTTTTACTCTACTGGCAACTGCCAGACAATTTAAAAGGAGAAAATAATGACTTATAATAATGGAAAAACAACTTCATCTAAAAGCCGTCATAACACAACGCCCTCAAACAACGGAAAGAAATCCGTCCAAAGTGATCAGACAAACACTCGCCAACGTGCGTCAAAGACAGGACGGAAGACTACAAAAAGTTAATTCTAATTTTATATAACTTATTTCATATAGTCTTAACAGAAAGAATTAGAGTTTTGACCTCTAATTCTTTCCTTTTTGGGATTATTACACCAAATCACAAACAGAAAAAGCGCAGTCTCTCTTTCTTGTTCTCGGAAGATTTTATATTTATGCGATATGACATTATGTTCTTATATCTTTAAATATCTTTAAACTGGCCCACGATAGTTTGGACTCTCCCGTGTAATAGAAACATCATGCGTATGACTTTCATGGAGTCCCGCATTAGTAATACGTACAAACATTGCTTTTTCACGAAACTCTACGAGATCTTTTGCTCCAACATACCCCATTGAAGCACGAAGCCCACCAGCAAGCTGATGTAGAACTGATGCTATAGGCCCTTTATAAGCCACCTGCCCCTCCACACCTTCAGGAACCAACTTAAGTTCATCACGAACATCATCTTGAAAATAGCGATCTGCCGATCCTCGTGCCATAGCACCAACAGATCCCATACCACGATAGGCTTTAAAAGATCGACCTTGATAAAGATAAACTTCACCAGGACTTTCTTCCGTACCTGCTAAAAGAGATCCAATCATCGCTGCACAAGCCCCACCAGCTAAAGCTTTAGCAAAATCACCTGATGCTTTGATTCCACCATCTGCAATGATGGGAATGCCCGCTTTTTCAGCAACTTCTGCAGCATTCATAATGGCGGCAAGTTGAGGAACACCGACACCAGCAACAATACGCGTTGTGCAAATAGAGCCAGGACCAATACCAACTTTTACCGCATCTGCACCACTGTCAATCAATGCCTGCGTTGCTTGAGCGGTTGCTACGTTCCCAGCAATAACAGCTGGAGAGGAAGCCATCTTTTTAATTTGTTCAACAGTTTCTAGCACATACTGAGAATGGCCATGCGCTGTATCAATGACCAACACATCAACACCTGCGTCGATGAGGCGTTCAGCACGCTCAATTCCTCCATTCCCAACACTACTGGCCGCTGCAGCACGCAAGCGCCCTTGAGAATCTTTAGCAGCATTTGGATTTAATTTTGCTTTTTCAATATCCTTAACTGTTATCAGTCCGACACAACGATTTTGTTCATCCACAACTAATAATTTTTCAATACGATGATGATGTAAAAGATATTTTGCTTCATTAAGTTGGACATTTTCACGCACTGTAATCAAATTTTCATGCGTCATTAATTCATAAATTTTTTGTTTTGGATCCGATGCGAAACGGACATCTCTATTGGTCAAAATGCCAACAAGTCGTCCCGCTTTCTCACCTTTAACACTATTTTCAACAACCGGAATACCTGAAATGCCATGAGAGCGCATCAAAGATTTCGCTTCTTCAAGTGTTGCATCTGGTCCAATTGTGACTGGATTAACAACCATACCAGATTCAAACTTTTTTACTTGGCGGACTTCTTCTGCCTGTTCTGCAGGAGACATATTACGATGAATAACCCCAAGACCTCCAGCTTGAGCCATAGCAATTGCCAAACGCGATTCTGTTACCGTATCCATTGCAGCAGAAAGCAATGGCAAATTGAGCTTAATATCCGCAGCAATGCGCGTACTGAGATCCACTTGACTAGGCATAACAAGAGAATGACCGGGCTGTAAAAGTACATCATCAAAAGTCAGTGCCAATGCACCTGTCCCCGTTTCAACAATCTTTGCCATAGCAAAATTCCTTTTATAATAAAACACCGCAAGGAGCTTTAAAATACAACTGCGGTTCTCATACATGGTAGATTGGCAAAAAATTATGCCATGCTACAAACAAAATGAAAAGAAAAATAAATATTTTTTTTAAGTGTGGTTTATAAAAACTTACAATTGTGATTCAATAGGTAACCAACTTATTATTTTTGCAAATGCGCGCCGCCAAAAATTGCTTTCTGGCTCATGGTCAATGCTATATTTTTTTTCATTTTCAATAAAATCCCAATAAATACGATTATTATTACCAAGACGCAGATGATAGCTCATTTCCCCTGTGGTTTCTTCAGAAAATAACAAATCTAATCTTGCTGTAATAGGAGCACATTCAAAAAGAATGCCCATTTCTGTATTTAATGATGCTGATCTGGGATCAAAATTTAAAGATCCAATAAAAGCTGTTTTACGATCAATTAAAAAAGCTTTGGCATGTAAACTTGCCTTACTCGATCGAAACAATCGTAACCCGTGGGTGTTGCCCTCCGCTTTTAATTCATAAAGCTTAACACCACTTTTCAACAATGCCTTACGATACGATACATAACCACCATGCACCAATGCTACATCAGTAGCTGCTAAAGAGTTCGTCAGAATTTTTACATCAACACCCTTTGAAACCAAATTACTAAAATTCTGCGTTCCAACCTTACCAGGAACAAAATAAGGTGACGTAATCTGAACTGTTTTTTGGGCATTCCCAATAACCTTTGAAAGCGCCTTCATAAGCCAATTGCTTGCTTTTTTACGCAATGCTTTTTCTGGAGGGTCAGAAAGAACAACAACTTTGTCTGCTAAAAATAACCGCCTTCCTGTTTGGATAAAACAATCAAAATTAATGTGCTCTTTGACATAATCTAAATAAACTTTTGCAACCTTGGAATCCCGAAATTTTTGTAATTTATCCTTCCAATAGCTAAGATCACTTGCGCTTTTAGGAACAACTAAAGTATGAATTGGCAAAACAACAGCACTATTCCAAAAATCATCAAAAATACTTTCCACCTTTTTAACAGAGGGCCCGATTAACATCAAATCTAAATCTCGAAAATGGGACTCTTCACCAGCATCAAAATAAGAATCTGCAAGATTACGTCCTCCTACAAAAGCGATCCTACCATCAACAATAAAAGCTTTATTATGCATTCTACGTGTAACAGTAATCGCCCGTAATATAATCTCTAAACCACGGCGTAATCCACCTTTACGCGATCGCCCTGGATTAAACATTCTCACCTCAATATGCGGATGTTTATCTAGCGCAATATAAGCTGGATCACGTGCTTGAGCGTTAATATCATCCAAAAGAAGCCGTACCCGAACACCCCGATCCGCTGCCTTAACTATTTCACTTAATAATAGACGCCCTGTTAAATCATCATCCCAAATATAATACATCAGATCAAGGCTACGCCCAGCCTCTGCAGCTCCTATTGCACGAACACAAAACGCATCCAAATTGCTGATAATGAGGGAAAGGGCATCTTTATCAATCCCCAATCCATTTTCTTCCTCAGCTAATTGACTGACAATACGATCAAGCTTAGTTTCATCTTTCTGAATAGGTAACGCATAAGAACATTGCCCCTTAGCATTTTTCACAAAACGCCCATAGGTGTAGATTGCCAACATAGATGCAATAAAAAAAAAGAGGACAAAACCAATAACAATATGTAAAAGAGTCAAAGAGGACAAACTTTCTATTTTAAGCTATCGCATCATCAGTAATGCAAACGATAATACTAATCACTTTATCTTAACCGTGTAGCAGATAAAATGCCACTTCTTGCTTAAGAGAGTATAAATTTAATATTGATGATACAAAAATTTTAGCGGTAGTATTTAAAAATTTTTTAAAATGCCTCTCTGCTTTAATAAATGTAAACTTAACTAAAATTGTATAAACTGAAACAAACGATTCAAATAGTCACATAAAATTTATATTTGATTTAAATCTACAAAATCATCCTCTATAGATAAATTTTACAATAACTGATTGTTTTCTTAAGCCCCCCACGGACTTTGTAAAAATCCACTCTATTTTTTTGAAACTCATGCTTGTCATGAAGAGAGATTTGTTATGAATTTTACTTTCGTTCTTGATTTCTTATTGCTCGCAATTCTTCCATTTTTCTATAAAGTGTAGAGCGACCAATATGAAGGCGGCGCGCAATCTCACTCATATGTCCTTTATAATGTTTAACCGCTTTCTCGATAATATCATGTTCCATCTCTGCAAAAGTACGCACATGCCCATCAGTATTCAAAAATTTTATCGATTCTTGTTCATTATCTTCTTGCATATTACCCTCAATGATATTGGGAACATTCATTAATGAATTTCCCATTAATTGCGGAAAATCTCGAACAGTTAACAACGGTCCTTCACTGAGTAGAATCGCACGAAATAAAAAATTTTCAAGCTCATTTCTATTGCCAGGCCAATCATACTGCATAAGCAAGGAAAGAGCAGATCCTGCTAAACCATGGACATGTGATCGCCCTGTTTCTGTGATAATGCGGTCAATCAAACGTTGTGTGATCTCTGGAAAATCATCCCTTAATTCTCGTAAAGCAGGGACGCTAATAGACAAGTGAGAAAATTGCTCAAACAAACTATGCAAAAAAAAGTTCTCTTTAACCAAGTCCTTTAAACGCGATGTTGAAATAGCAATGATCCGAAAAGGAAAAAATTCTCCTTTTGTATCCCTTTCCCTTTCTTTAAGGTAATGAGCAAACCGTTTTTGCTGTATGGGCTCAAGTCGATCAATATCACAAAGGCAAAGTGTCCCTTTTTCAAGAGAAGAAACCAATGGTAGGAATTCTTTAAACCACTGCTGATTTTCTTCTTCTGGATCAACGATGGCTGAACATTGAAAGCGAATAAAAACACCATCCGAAAATAATCCCTCATGATGAATAATCCGAGCTAATGTCTCACGTCCTGTTCCAACTTCCCCCTCTATCAAAAGATTCTGTAAAGAAGTTGCTGCTTGTCTCGATTGCTCTAACACTATCTGCATAGCTCTACTTTTTATGCAAAGATCAGAAAATCGTAAATGATTCTCTTTTTTTCGCCGAATATCTCGAACTTCATGCTCCAAGGCAGAAATAAGAGAAAGAATATCCAAAGTAACCCTTACGCGTAATAAGGTTACTGGGTGGATCCAATAATCAATAGCTCCAGCTGTTAAAGCTTTCTGGAGTAAATTCTGATTCTCTTGTTGTGCTATAACGACAATAGGAACAGAAACACCAGCAACTCTAATCATTTTAATCAAATCGCTCACACTCAAATCACTCATAACAACATCAAGGAGTGCAAGCACTATGTTTTTACGCCTGTGTAAAAGATCAATCGTACGGAGACCATTTTCTGCTTCAATGACACGATAACCAAAACCTCGCAGCATAGCAGAAAGTTCTATACGTCTTCCATAATCTTCACTCGCAACAAGAATGGGACCAACCATAATGTCAATAATCTCCTTTGAGACTACTCAGCAGCTTAATATAAAAATTGTTGTAAACCATAAGAAATATTTCACCTCTTGTGTTTCACTTACAAACTTCATCAAGCTGTTAATTAAATACAACATTAAGGCATTTTTTTCCATTTTTTTGCTTTTTCATTGATTTTCATCAAATTTTTCATATTGACTCATAGGGTAATTTAATAATGTTATAAAAACTAGAGAGCAAAATAATCTAAATAGAGTGCAATAAATGAAACATACCTGTCATATTTTATGTCTTACAATTACCACCTTGCTGTTAAGTGCCTGTAGCTTTTCGCAATATTATAACTCAAGTATGCCAACTGGAATTGATGGAAAATGGATTGATGAGAATGGTATTATTTCTTCTTTCCACAATGGCGTTTTTGAAACGCATGCAGCAGATACAGAAGAAAAACTATCAGAAGGGGTATATAATTATCTCAATGCCCAAAATATAGAAATTGAAATACGCTCTATTCTCCGTGGAACAATTTCTAGAGTTAATTGTACAGTGTCATATGACGCCACACAACTTCTCTGCACCTCACATACAGGAGCACAGTTTTTTCTTAAGCGGAAATCTTAAACAAAGTACAAAGGAAGCCTCTCTTAAGAACAGAGGGAGCACATACATTAAGCAGGAGGTGATCCTTTCTCCTCCTGATGGAAAGTTCTTTCTAAAATACGCAAAGAGACTGATATAATCTTTACCCTGAAAATTTTCTAAACATTACGAAATGCGTAAAATAATCATTTTCTTCCACAAAATATCAGTAAAGCCACCTCACAATAAAATTGTTACTTTGTATCATTCAATCTACTTTAACCTAAAATAACATTTTATTTGATAGGGAACTTTAATCTAAGCAGCGCCAATGCGCAAAAGATCATGAAAATGAACAATCCCTATCGGTTTTTTATCTTCAACCACGAAAAAAGCACCAATATGATGATCATTAATAAAAGCTGTTGCTGTACCGACAAGTGTATTTGGCTTTACAACTTTAGGAGCTTTGGTCATCACCTCGTCAACATTAAATTTTGATAAATTAAAATGAATGTTACGTGCAAGATCGCCATCGGTTACAATTCCGATTAATTCGCCTTCTTGATTCACAACACCAACACAACCAAAATGCTTTTCCACCAAAACATTCATCGCTTCAGTCATAGATGTTCCCTGCATAACCAAAGGAATATTATCACCCTCATGCATAATATCACACACGTATTTAAGGCTTGCTCCAAGAGAACCACCAGGATGATATATTTTGAAATCCGTTGCGGTAAAACCACGCATTTCTAAAAGAGAAACCGCTAATGCATCTCCCATTGCCAATTGCATAATTGTTGAAGTTGTAGGAGCTAAACCATGGGGGCAAGCCTCTTCTATCTTTGGTAATAATAAAACAATGTCAGCTTGTCGTCCTAATACAGAGCACTCACTTGATGTCATCGCAAGAAGGGGGATACGAAAACGCGCCGCATAACTGATAATACCACTTAACTCTTGAGTTTCACCAGACCATGATAAAGCAAGAATAACATCATCAGATCCAATCATACCAAGATCACCATGATTGGCTTCTGCAGCGTGAACAAAAAAGGCAGGCGTTCCAGTTGAAGCTAAAGTTGCTGCAATTTTTGTCCCTATATGACCACTTTTCCCAAGACCAGTAATTACCACATGTCCACGAGCATTTCTAATAGTTTGAACAGCCGCTTCAAAAGAAGAAGAAAGACTTCCCAGAAGAGCTTTTTCAAGGACTTCAAGCCCCTGCTTTTCACTGGCAAGTGTTTTAAGTGCTGATGCAACAGCACCTTGCAAAGCCATATGAGGAGACGATGTTATCATAATCAAATTCGATCAATAAAATTAAATGAGAGATCTATATTATTTTTCAACATTAATGGTTTCCAGTAAATTTTTCAATGAGGCAGAAACATGGCTGTGCATATCAGCGCGTGCCAAAGAAAATGCAACGTTGGCTTCAATAAAACCAGCTTTAGAACCGCAATCAAAAGTGCGCCCTTCTACTTGCAAACCCCAAAAATCTTGTTCATTTGAAAGCCGTATCATAGCATCTGTTAATTGAATTTCATTTCCTGTTCCTCGTTCTTGAGTGGAAAGAATATTAAAAATTTCTGGCTGCAAAATATAACGTCCATTGATGTACAAATTTGATGGTGCCGTTCCTAGCACTGGTTTTTCTACCATTTTTGTGATTTTAAAACCATTGGCAATCTGTTTACCTTTGCCAACTATACCGTATTTATGTGCTTCCTCAAGATCGCATTCCTGAACTGCAATAATATTTCCCCCCCCCACCTTTTCATAAAGACTAATCATCTCAGAAAGACATCCTTTTTTGGCTTGAATCAGCATATCGGGTAATAACAAAGCAAAAGGTTCCCCTGCAACTAATTCACGCGCACACCAAAGAGCATGCCCTAATCCCAAAGGTTGCTGTTGCCGAGTGAAAGAAGTTGACCCTGGTAATGGCTGTAAACGGTATAAATGTGCAAGATCTTCTTTCTTTCCACATTCAGCCAGTGTCGTGTATAATTCAACTTGCGCATCAAAATAATCTTCAATGACTGCTTTGTTACGTCCAGTTACAAAAATAAAATGCTCAATACCAGCCTCCCTCGCCTCATCCACAACATATTGAATAACAGGTTTATCAACAACTGTTAGCATTTCTTTAGGAATTGTTTTTGTCGCAGGAAGAAAACGGGTACCAAGACCTGCTACTGGAAATACAGCTTTCCGGATTTTACGCACACTCACCCTCCTCAATGAATTCATATATTTTTTGTTTTATTTAACATATGTTTTTACGAAATGGTAAAAAAGATATCTTATTGTTTTGATTATCATTATAATGGGCAATCAAAAATGTAAAAGAAAGTATGAGAATTTATTGAAAGGGTTAAAACGAATTATTTATTGCAGTTTTCTCCTCTTCTTGATCATATTATAGATTAAACTAAATACAAAATAAAGTTATTGCATATCTAATAAATTGAATATTAATGAGGATTTCAAAATGCAAAAAATAGAATTGAAGACTTTCTCTTTTTTAGAGAAGTCAATAAATTGGGGAACTCTTCTCACTAGATCTGCCGTTATTGTTTCTGCTTTTTTAATGTTTTTTATATCCCTTTCATATGCTGATAACGGATTTAAACACTGGATTAAAGAATTTAAAAAAATAGCTATTGCTCACAATATTACCCCTTCTACGTTTCATATGGCATTTAAAGGTGTTAATGCCATTGATCCAGAAGTTCTAAAAAGCGCCGCATACCAACCGGAATTTGTTGCTCCTTCATGGAACTATTTCGATAATCGTGTGCATGAAAGAGCAATTGTGGAAGGACAACGCCAAACTCAAAAATGGAACAAATGGCTTCTTCAAATTGAAAAACGTTTTGGTGTTGACCGCAATATTTTGCTTGCTATTTGGTCAATGGAAAGCGACTATGGGAAAGTTTTAGCCAATAAAAGTGTAATGCGTGATACCATTCGCTCTCTTGCAACTCTAGCTTACGCTGATAAAAAACGTGCAAAATATGCATATACACAGCTGATTGCTGCTATGAAAATTCTACAAAGTGGCGAAATTAAACGCTCTCAACTCACTGGGTCTTGGGCCGGTGCATTGGGGCATACACAATTTATTCCAAGCAGTTATCTCGCCTATGCGATTGATATGGACCAGGATGGACGGCGTGATATCTGGAACTCTGTTCCAGATGCTCTGGCTACTGCTGCTAACCTTCTCCACAAAAATGGCTGGCAACCTAATCTTATTTGGGGAGTAGAGGTAAAAGTGCCGCAGGGGGAAAAGCTTCCTGAAGGCTGGTATTCCTTTGAACAATGGAAAAAATTAGGTGTACAACACGCAAATGGGCATCCTCTTCCTACATTAGCTGAACAAGCAATATTAAAATATCCAGATGGAGTAAAAGGGCCTATATTCTTAGTTACAAAGAATTTCTTTGTTCTGAAACAGTATAATAATGCAGATCGTTATGCGTTTGCTGTTGCTCTTCTTGCTGATCGCATCGCTGGACATCCTGGATTGGTGCATGATTGGCAAAGACCTTTTCAACCTCTTACTTTCCAAGAATGCAAAGAACTGCAATCTCGCTTAAGTGCACTGGGCTATTATAAAGGGAATGTTGATGGAAAAATCGGAACAGCTTCTCGCAAAGCAATTAAAGCTTTTCAACTACGTCACGATCTAGAAACAAATGGATACCCATCATCTCAAGTGCTTTTTCTCCTTCGCAAACAATAATGGAGACTAAAGTTTTGTCTTCTGTTCGCCTGATATACTTGACATTATTGCTAATTTCACTTTCTATTCTGGGGATCATACAGCCATCCCCAAGTAAAGCAACGAACTTCTTCAAATGGTTATCACAACATAACAAACAGACGCAACAACCACCGCAAATTATAGAACAAAAAATAGACAAGCCGCAAAAAAAGATCGTAACACAAAAAAATATACAAAAGCTAAAAAATGAGAATGCAAAGCGCATTCTTGTCATAGGGGATTTTACAGCTTCTGCTGTTGCCGATGCACTTAAGAAGTTTTTTATAAATAATAGCGATATCGTTATCATGAACAACACAATGCCAGCTTCCGGCTTAGTTCGAACGGATTATTATTCTTGGCAAAGCAATATTTCTAAACTCATTGATCAAAATAACCCCGATGTTGTTATCATGATGATCGGTGCAAATGATAATCAACCAATCACAGACTCTTATAGCACAATTAACACAGATCAATCAGAATGGATGCACATCTACAAACAAAGAATTATTGAAATTGCTGAAAGTCTTCATGCCTCTAGAAAATCATGGATATGGATAAGTCAACCTGCCTTTAGAAATGACCTTTTGACACAAAAAATGAAAATTTTTAATGCGCTCTATAAACAAGAAACAGAAACAGCAGGAGGATATTTCCTCGATATCTGGAGCGGCTTTAGTGATGAAGAAGGAAATTTTTCTTTTTCAGGCTATGATATTAATGGAAAAATAACCAAATTACGCACCAATAATGGCATGCATTTCACCTCTGAAGGAAAGAAAAAACTTGCCTCTTATTTAGAAAAACCATTGAAAAATATTTTAAATTTTTATGCCTTTTCTCATGAAAATCCTTACTCAACCGATCAAGCTATTCAAAAACTTATACAAGAATCAGAGAATAAAGAGCGGAGTAATATTATGCGTCAGCCTCCAATGAGCCTCGATGATATGGCACAACAAAACACTCAGCTTTTAGGCAAAAGAAAGTCAAGTTTTATAAAAAAATCATGGTTTCCATCAAATGGGCATCAAAAAGATCGAGCTGATAATTTTTCTTTCCCATAATGTCTCTTTAAAAGACAAAATCTAATTTCCTCCATAAACAAAAAGCAAATAAGATAAAAAACACTGTTTACAGAGCTATAATGAAGAGAAAATTTGCATAAATCACAACTGCATTTTTCGAATAATATGAAAACGGCATGGTATTAACCATACCGTTTTATCTTATAGTCCACGTTTGTTAATCATTGCCTCTGGTAAAGGCATCCGTCCCCGAAAAGCTTTATAAAGCTCCTCTGGATCACGACTTCCCCCAGCAGAGTAAATAAAACGTTTCAACTTATCAGCAAGCTCTGAATTAAAAACATCTCCCGTTTCTTCAAAAGCCTGAAAAGCATCAGCATCAAGGACTTCCGACCACATATAAGAATAGTAACCAGCGGCGTAACCATCACCTGAAAATATATGCGTAAAATGTGGAGGACGATGGCGCATAATAATTGTATCAGGCATTTGCAGTTTTTCTAATTCTTGGCGTTCAAACACTGTTGGATCAGTTACCTTTTGTCCTTTATGAAAAGCCATATCTACCAGAGCTGATGAAGTAAATTCAACTGCAGCAAAGCCAGCATTAAATATCTGTGCTGACAAAACCTTATCCATTAATGCTTGCGGCATAGGATGTCCTGTTTTTGTATGCGTAGCATAAGTTTGTAAAATCTCTGGTACAGTTAACCAATGTTCGTAAAGTTGAGAAGGCAGCTCAACAAAATCACGCGAAACCGATGTTCCCGATACAGATGGCCATGTGACATCAGAAAGCAAACCATGCAATGCATGCCCAAATTCGTGGAAAAGCGTACGCGCATCATCAAGTGATAAAAGAGCAACCTCCCCTTTGGGTGGTTTAGCAAAATTACAAACATTGTAGATAATAGGCTTTTGTCCGCCATCCAATTTATATTGTGATTGCAAACTACTCATCCACGCACCGGACCGTTTTGAAGAACGTGCAAAATAATCACCAATGAAATACCCAAGTAGACTTCCATCAGACTTTTTTACTTCCCACAAACGTGCATCAGGATGCCAAAGTGCAACAGCGTTTTTTTCTTCAAATGTAATGCCAAAGAGTTTTTCTGCTACCCCAAAAGCCGCTTTAATCATACGATCAAGCTGAAAATAATATTTAATCTCAGCGCTATCGAAAGAAAGTTTTTCAGTGCGAAGTTTTTCAGCATAATAACGCCAATCCCAAGCAGCTAAAGATTCATTGCTGCCCTGATTGTTGGCAAAATTTTGTAATTCAATTTGCTCAGTAGAAGCCTTCGCTCTTGCGCGCTCCCATACAGGCATAAGCAAATCCATAACGGAATTAACACTTTTAGCCATGGTATTATCGAGTTTCAAATCTGCGAAAGATTTATATCCTAATAATTTAGCCTGCTCATCTCGAAGCGCAACAATCTCTACAATAATTGTTTTATTATCATTCTTGTTATTATTTTCACCACGTTTAGCCCAAGCCTGGAATGCAACCTCACGCAAATCACGACGATCAGAGAATTTTAAAAAAGGTTCAACAATCGAACGTGCTAGTGTTAATGCATACGCTTCTTCATTACCTCTTTCACACGCAATTTCCTTCATTGAATCAATGAGATCTTGCGGTAAACCAGATAAGTCGGTTTGTTTTAAAAACAGAATCCATTCAGCTTCATCATTCAAGACATTTTGTCCAAAAGTAGCATTTAAAAAAGCAAGTCTTTCATTAATTTCCAAAAGCCGTTTCTTAGCTTTTCCATCGAGTTTTGCCCCATGACAAACGAACTTTTTCCACCATAATTCAAGAACACGTGTTGTTTCACTCTCAAATATACCCAGCTGCGACTGTTTATAAAGCACATCTATTTTCGCAAATATTCGTGCATCCATCATAATTTTTGAAGAATAACGAGAAAGCTTTACAACGAACTCTTGCTCTAGCTGTTGAATTAATACATTCGTATGAGCACTGGTGCGCAAGAAAAATATTGAACAGACACGATCAAGCGCTTTGCCACAAAGCTCAAAAGGCTGCAAAAAATTCTCAAGCGTTGGTAGTTCTTGCACCATCGCAATCGCCTCTAGTTCTTCTTCGGCTTCTTGAAGTGCCTGTTCAAAAGCGGGTTTAAAATCTTCATCACTGATAGAAGAAAAATCAGGAAGACCTGAAAATCCCTTCCAGTCCAGCATTGCTGCTTTTGTCATAATACTTTATGTCTCCATTATAAATTTAAGCTGTAACGATTATCTTTACGACACAAATTGATAATATACTAAAACTATTTCGTGAGTTTCAAAACGACCTTTCCAAACGCTATTGAATAAAAACTAGAAATCGTAAAATTCTTTCATTTCAAAACATATTATATTGGAGAAATAAAGATTATTCGCTCGCACACCACAATAGAATTGCATATTAATAAAAACACTTGACGAAAGGCATAATCTCCACTCTTTACAAAATATTGTTGTAGATTCTTTTGAAAATCACAACACTACATTAAAGAAACGATGCTAAAAATCAGAACTGATTTTTATATTATATTATCCTCAAATTAAGCTGTATTCTCGTTTTAGTGATTCAGAAACTTGTTTATAACTTATAATTCACCCTTGACTTTACTTCAAATATTAACAATTGGGAATATAGCTGGGGAGTTTTTTTAAAATCTTCCATAAACTTTTGTTTTTATCTCATCTATTATCTAGATTTACAACTCTCCAACTCTTCAGGAGGTACTTTATCATGACTGAAATTAAAACGACCTTCGACTTCAAAAATTTTTCTCCTGAAGCTCTCGCTGAAAAGTTAAAAAATCAGCATTTTGCAGACTCTATTGATATCATCAATGACCTCGATATCATGGAACGTGTAACCATTCTTAGTCTTCTGCCTCTTGATTATGTTATCGAACTTTTTGATAAACCCGAGCTTGAGCAACCTGCTTCCATCCTAGAACTTCTCCCTATAAATCGTGCTGTTGAAATTCTTGATGGCATGTCTGCCGATGCTGCTGCAGACGTCTTTCAAGAAATGGATAAAGAAACCCGCACACGACTTTATGCCTTGCTTAAACCCTTAACGCGCGCTGAACTTAAGAAACTCACCAGTTATCCTGATCATACAGCAGGGGCACTGATGACAACAGAGTTTATAGCCGTTCCTTCAAACTGGACTATACAAAAAACTTTGGATCACATTCGTGAGGTCGAGCGAACACGTGAAACCGTTTATACCAGCTATGTAATTGACCCTAAAACAGGTATTCTTCTCAAAGCTGTTTCACTGCGTAACCTTATTCTTGCCTCACCTGATGAACAAATTCTTAATGTCCCTACCCATGACTCGCCCATTACAATATCGCCCTTCACAGATCATGAAGATATCGCACGCCTTTTCCAGCGCCATGATCTTCTCTCTGTGCCTGTAGTTGATGAAAGTAACCATGTCATTGGCATTGTAACCGTCGATGACGTGCTTGATACTATGGTTGATGAGATGAATGAAGATGCCTATAAATTTGGGGGTATGGAAGCGCTTAATAAGCCCTATATGCAAATTAAGTTTCCTGAAATGATGAAAAAACGTGGCGGATGGCTCGCTTTACTCTTTGTCGGTGAAATGCTGACAGCAAGTGCTATGCAACATTTCGAAACAGAACTCGAAAAAGCGATTATTCTTACACTGTTCATACCTCTCATTATGAGCTCAGGAGGAAATTCCGGCTCACAGGCTACATCCCTTATTATCCGTGCATTGGCTTTACGTGAACTCACGTTGAAAGACTGGTGGAAAGTGTTCATTCGTGAAATTCCAACAGGACTATCCCTTGGTCTCTTACTCGGAATTATTGGCATTACGCGCATTGCTCTTTGGCAACAATTCGGTATCTACGACTATGGTCAACATTGGATTGCTGTTTCAACAACAGTGGGTACAGCTTTAGTCGGAATTGTTACCTTTGGTTCTCTTTCTGGATCTATGCTGCCTTTTATTCTTAAAGGTTTAAAATTTGATCCAGCAAGTGCTTCTGCGCCTTTTGTGGCAACTTTAGTAGATGTCATGGGCATTATAATCTATTTTTCTGTAGCTTCCATCATTTTGTCAGGAACTCTTCTTTAAACATGTAAAGTAAAAACTCTCTCTTCTGGAAAGACTTTGTCATGTAACCTAAGATCTTTCCAGAAGAGAATAAGCTCCATTAATTTGTTTTCTAGCGCACTGCTCCATAGACAATTGATTATTTTTATTGAATAACAACTCCGAATATCGTAAATTTGCCTCATCATAAAGCTTCTCATATTAAATGAATTAAAGTTATCTTCTTGCCTGTCACAAACGAGATTGGTATATAGCTAAAAACTATTCAAGAAAGAAATTAAATACTTTTTATATCCTCTCTCTCGTATCAAAAACTGTTGCAATATTGACAGCTGAGAAAGAATAATAATGATATGCTTAATAGGCTTTATATTTCTTCACAACGGTGTTGATAGTATACTATTTGCGTATATTATATCATTTATGAGCCCTATCATAGAATAGATGTAGTGTACGTTCAGACATCTCTCTTAAGTACATGAATATGCAACAACAAGTGTATTCTGTTTAAAGTGTTCTGTTTGGCATGAAATGCATATTCCTATTAGAGAATGCGATTAGCAAAAGTGTGAGGCAATGCACTATCCCCATGGTTTAAAGATATTGCTTAGATGCTTTTGAAATCATAAATTTGGCTTAACGGCAAAGATAAGAATTTCTTTTGATGCCTTCATATTCTTTCTAAATAAGACTGTATTCCGGTTTCATAAATAAATAAAACAGATATAACTCTTGACCCAATCTGGCATACAAAAGCTAGAACTTCTTATAAAATGCTTAATCGTCTCAATATTTACCTCAAATACACGGCTGCATTAGATCTGGATTTTGATTGACAAGTTATAGAATAAGAAAAGCTTTATTAGAATAAAAATGTCGTACAGTTGTCAATAAATTGGCTATGGATTGAGAGATATTCCGGATTTTTATCAATCTCTTTGCAAAACAACAATAATACAGCTAGCTTTATACTTACTTATTCTTACAAGCGTTCATATAAATTCCTTACATCATATTGATAAAAATCAAATTGACAGTGATTTTTATGGACAATTCTTAGCTCGAGAATAGAACATCCGTACTATAAAAAACTTTTTACGAAGCTCCAGCAATTGAAGCTTAATAGAGCCTTAAAGACTTGGATGAATAGTTTTACCATAAAAATATTACCTCCATCTTCCAAAATTATAAAAAAACATGTAAAAGGTTTTGTAATAGTCAGGCAAAGAATGTAAAGACTTTGCCTCAAATGAAATTTCATTAAACGAAAAGAAGAAAATTTATGCAATTGCGTAACATTGCCATCATTGCCCACGTTGACCATGGGAAAACAACTCTTGTTGACGGACTACTCAAGCAATCAGGAAACTTCCGTGATAATCAGCGTACAAGTGAACGTATGATGGATTCAAACGATATTGAAAAAGAACGCGGAATTACAATCCTAGCGAAAGTGACATCTGTTGTTTGGAAAGATACTCGAATTAATATTGTTGATACACCAGGGCACGCCGACTTTGGTGGAGAAGTTGAACGCATTCTAAATATGGTTGATGGAGCCATTGTACTTGTTGATGCTGCTGAAGGACCAATGCCACAAACAAAATTTGTCGTTGGCAAAGCATTGAAAGTGGGATTGCGCCCTATTGTTGCTATTAATAAAATTGACCGACCTGATGCACGCGTTGATGAAGTCATTAATGAGGTTTTTGACCTTTTCGCTGCTCTTGATGCAACCGATGAACAGCTTGATTTTCCTATTCTTTATGGATCTGGACGCGATGGATGGATGGCTGAAACCCCCGAGGGACCAAAAGATCAGGGATTAGGTCCTTTATTTGATCTTGTGACGCAGCATGTCCCTTATCCTAGTGTAGCAGAAGGACCGTTTCGCATGATTGGAACTATTCTTGAAGCGGATCCGTTTTTGGGACGAATTATTACAGGGCGGATTCATTCTGGCTCTCTAAAACCCAACCAAAATGTCAAGGTTCTTGGACAAGATGGAAAACTTTTAGAAACTGGGCGTATTTCAAAGATTTTGGCATTTCGTGGCTTAGAACGGCAACCCATTGAAGAAGGAAGCGCTGGTGATATTGTTGCGATTGCAGGTCTACAAAAAGGTACCGTTGCTGATACTTTCTGTGACCCTACTGTTAATGAACCCCTTACTGCCCAACCAATTGATCCTCCTACTGTTACTATGAGTTTTCTCGTCAACGACAGTCCTCTTGCTGGAACTGAAGGCGATAAAGTAACAAGTCGTGTCATTCGTGACCGATTGTTAAAAGAAGCAGAAGGCAATGTCGCTCTTAAAATTGAAGAATCAGCCGATAAAGATTCTTTCTACGTTTCAGGACGAGGAGAATTACAACTTGCAGTTCTCATTGAAAATATGCGCCGTGAAGGATTTGAGCTTAGTGTTTCACGCCCACGTGTTGTTATGCAAAAAGATGAAAATGGAATAACTCTTGAACCAATCGAAGAAGTTGTTATCGATGTTGATGAAGAATATTCCGGTACTGTTGTACAAAAAATGTCTGAACGTAAGGGCGAAATGGTGGAATTACGCCCTTCTGGGGGTAATCGTGTCCGACTTGTTTTTTATGCGCCAACCAGAGGACTCATTGGTTATCAATCTGAACTTTTAACGGACACACGTGGTACAGCAATTATGAATCGCCTTTTCCATGCTTATGAACCTTATAAAGGAGACATTGCTGGTCGCGTTAATGGTGTTATGATTTCAAATGACAATGGTGAATCTGTCGCTTATGCCCTTTTTAATCTTGAAGATCGTGGACCTATGATCATCGATGCGGGTGTGAAAGTCTATCAAGGTATGATTATTGGCATCCACTCACGAGATAATGACCTAGAAGTTAATGTGTTAAAAGGAAAAAAACTCACCAATATGCGCGCTTCCGGAAAAGATGAAGCCGTAAAGCTAACGCCTCCCATTAGAATGACATTAGAACGTGCCTTATCGTGGATACAAGATGATGAACTTGTGGAGGTAACTCCTAAAAATATTCGTCTCCGCAAACTCTATCTTGATCCTAATGAACGTAAACGTTTTGAAAAAACACGTGCATCAAATTTAGGCTAATTTCATAATCTCTTTGGTAAAATATTTAATTGTATTGAGCCTCACTATATCTCAGAAAGGATGTCTCTATGAATATTAAGGAAATACCTGTAGGCAAAAATCCACCAGAAGATATTAACGTTATTGTGGAAGTCTCCCTTGGTGGTCAACCAATAAAATATGAAATGGATAAAAAGTCGGGCGCATTATTTGTTGACCGTTTTCTTCATACATCAATGGTTTATCCTGGAAATTACGGTTTTGTCCCTCATACACTTTCAGATGATGGTGATCCTATTGATGTCATTATCTGTAATACCCGTCCACTTATGCCTGGTTGTGTTATCAATGTTTGCCCCATCGGAGCTCTGATGATGGAAGATGATGGTGGTAAAGATGAAAAAATTATTGCCATTCCCACTCCAAAATTAACAAAACGCTATATTAATATTCATGACTATACAGATCTTCCCGAGATTACACTCAAACAAATTGAACATTTCTTCAAGCATTACAAAGATCTGGAACCTGGAAAATGGGCTAAAATTGAAGGATGGCGTGATAAAAACTTTGCTCATGAATTAATTAAGAAAGCTGTTGAGCGCAATAAAAAAATATAACGATTTTAATAAAATAAAGCCTGTTTTTTTAATAGGCTTTATTATTTATTTTTTCTACGAGATGCAATCTCTAAAGGATTGCCATATCTGCTTTAGCTCTTCTAAATGTGTTGAAAAGTAAAGTTGTTTGTAGCGAGATATTGCACCGTTTTTCAGAGAAATAGAAGAAGATGGTATTTTCCACTGCTTCGCAAGAAATTTAATGAGAGCTTTATTCGCTTTTCCATCTTCAGGAACAGCACGAAGGCGTATAACCAGATATTGTTTTTCACCATCCCTACATTCAACCCCTATTATTTTGTCAACGGATGATTTGGGAATGAGATATACAAACAAAATCAAGTTATTTTTATCAACTTGATAAAACATGTATTCGCCTCAAGTAATATTTCTATAAATACATGTTTGCGTAAACGCGCCACATGAAAGTACGAATAAAATAAATAATAATGAACACTACAATAGGTGAAATATCAATTGTTCCAAAATTTGGTAAAATTTGCCGGACACGGCTTAGAACCGGATTTGTAAGACGATTTAGAAAGCTTCCTATCAAAACAACAAAGCGATTGCGCGAATTTATGATATTAAAGACATAAAGCCAAGAAAAAATGACACTAGCGATTAAAATATCAATATAAATATTAAAAATCAAATCAATCGTCCGAAGCAATGCATAAATCATGCGTCATCCCTTTCAATCGAGGAAACAGAAGAGCGTATAGAAAACCTTCATTAAAGCAGGTTTTTGTATCAAAAAATGGTTTTATACTTCAATACTCTTTTTTCTTGAATAAAAACCAGACATCTAGATTCTTCATCTCTCTATTTAATGACGATGCAGCTAGAAAACAAATATCAAAATTAAAAATAGCATATGAAAATAGAAGAAACAGCAAAAAATCTGAATATCCCTTATAGGATTAATCTTAAATCTCATCGTTTTAATTATTAATATATAGAAAACAAACAAACTAAAAACGGCCTTTTAAAGGCCGCTTTTATTTTATTTTTAAAATTATTTCTGCAAAGCTGTCAAACGGTTAAGAGCACTGCTAAAACCATTGAGCTGAACAAATAAATCATTCAAAGCTGGTTCACCTGCAGCAGCAATTGTCATTGCCAATTTTAACTGTTTTCCAGAACGTAAAGCTGCTACGTGATTTTTGTCAAAAACGACAGGAACCATGCAACCTGCTGGTACACAAGTCCGAATACCAGTTTCGATAACAGCTTTTCCCTCATCAACTTGTAAACGAACAGGCTTAGAAACCAAAATGCCAAAAGGAACTGTTAAATTACCAGATACAACACCCTCAGCATTGAGAATAAGGCTCATAGCCACCACAACACGCCCCTGATCATTCACTTCTTGACGGTGCATAAAACAAATTCTTTTCCCTTCTTGTATACCACAGTTAATAGTCCACAAACCGTAGGTCTCAGTCAAAGAAGAAGCTCCATTTGGCAATGTCGCTGCCGCATCTTTTGATGCAGGAGTTTTTGAATTTGTTGCAAATGCAACAGGTGAAATACTCAAGAGAGTAAAAACTATAAGTAAATTAAATAATTTTTTCATTTTATATTCCTGTTCTTTACATAAAAGAGAAACATGTTTATTATTTATAAATGATATAAAGCGTCTTAATAAAAAAGCTTTCTCATAATCATATAGCTTTTATAATGGTCTAAGGCTACCTCGAAATTCGCTGACAACTTTCATATAGACATGCTTTTTAAAAGAAACAGCGATCAACGGAAGGGTTTCTAGATCAATCCATTTCCATTGATCGAATTCCGCTTTATTGCCATCTGGTGGCGGATTAATCGCAATTTCAGAAAGCTTTCCCGTAAACTGGAAAGCAAACCACTTTTGTATTTGTCCACGATATTTATTGCTTAATGTACACCCAATAAGTTCTTGTGGAAAATCATAGTGGAACCAATTTTGTGCTTCTTTAATCAACTTTACAGATCGAATACCCGTTTCTTCATAAAGTTCACGATATGCTGCATCTAACGGTTCTTCATCTTCATCAATCCCTCCTTGAGGAAGCTGCCAACGATGAGATATCTCGGTCTCTGCATGAATAGGCGTTATTAAACGACGCCCAACCCAAACTTTACCCTCATGATTAAAGACAACAATCCCAACACATTTGCGATATGGAAGAATCTTCAAATTAATACCTGCATCCATTTAATATTCCTCAAAATCGCAAGCTATAGATATCATTCCTCACTTTAACACATCCTTATTGGGATCTGGTGGAAATGCTGCATTTGCCATTTCACCTCGTAACAGCTTATAGGCCTCATTCAATTGAATATCATCTTTAGGGTCTTTCGGAACAAAAGCAGCTGAACCAGATCCTTTATTACTCTCTCGTTTTCCTTTGATATGTCCTTTTAATGCAGACTCACCAACTTTTACATCATAACCCTTATATTTTTCAGGGAGTGGTTGCTCTACAATAATATCAGGCGTGATCCCTGTTCCTTGAATAGAAGTGCCAGATGGCGTGTAATAAAGTGCTGTTGTTAAGCGTAAAGCTCCATTTTCACCCAAAGGAATAATTGTTTGAACAGATCCTTTACCAAAAGACTGCGTCCCTAAAATTGTTGCACGACGATGATCTTGTAATGCACCCGCAACAATTTCAGAAGCACTTGCCGAACCACCATTAATAAGGACAATGAGCGGTTTTCCATTGATAACATCTCCTGGCTTCGCATCAAACCTTATCACATCACTCTTTTTTCGCCCACGAGTCGACACAATTTCACCTTTATTGAGAAAAGCACTCGAAACATTAACAGCTTGATCTAAAAGCCCACCAGGATTAAGCCGCAAATCAAGGACGTAACCTTTTAGCTTATCTTCAGGAATTTTAGATTGGATATCTTTAATTGCCACCAGAAGATTACCCAATGTCTGCTCAGAAAACTGGATAACCCTTAAATATCCAATGTCGCCCTCAACCCGATATTTCACCGCTTTTACCTTGATAATATCACGAACAATCTTCACTTCAAACGGCTTATCAACTCCAGAACGAATAATTGTTAAAGTAATTGGTGTTCCAGGAGCACCTCGCATCTTATTAACAGCTTCATTCAATGTTTGACCATTCGTTTGTACATCATCAATTTTTGAAATAAGGTCTCCTGCTAAAATACCTGCTTTTGAAGCGGGAGTATCATCCATTGGTGAAACAACTTTAATTAAGTTTTTTTCCATAGTGACCTCAATACCAAGACCTCCGAACTCTCCTTTCGTAGAATCCCGCATATCCTTGGCTTCTTCAGCATTCAAATAAGATGAATGAGGGTCCAGTGATGTGAGCATGCCATTGATAGCATTTTCAATAAGCTTTTTATCATCTGGAACTGTAACGTATTGCATACGCACGCGCTCAAAAACATCGCCAAATATAGCTAGTTTTTTATATGCATTATCCTCATTATTCGCAGCAACAGACTGCACCATAATCATTGAACAGGCGCCGAGCAATACCCCAGCGACCAAAAGAATAACTTTACGAATCATTTTGGCTCCTTCTTATTTTTTCAGTCTGCCACCAAGGAGTTGGATTTACAGGTTTTCCCTGCTTTCTAAACTCAATGTAAAGCATTGGAGAAGTTTTTCCTATATCCAATGCAACACTGTTTGAAATAAATTGCATCTCCATTATACCCAGAGGCTCACCAGAAAGGACAAACTGCCCCTGTTTTACATTAATTCTCGACATTCCAGTAAGAATAATATGATAACCATTTCCAACATTAAGAATAATTAACTGTCCGTAAGAACGAAATGGCCCAGCAAAAGCAACAAAAGCATCTACAGGTGATATAACAACAGCTCCTGACTCTGTTTCTATCGTTTCACCAAAGCGCGTAATCTGCGAATTTTTGTTAGAGCGATGTATTCTTTTTCCTGAAACAGGAAAAAGTAAAGAACCTTTTCGGCTTTCAAAATTGGACTGTTCTAACAATTGCAAACTTTTCCGTACCTGTACTGATGCATCAGAGCTAAGTTTTGACTGACGGTCGAGCTCTAAAATCAATTCTTCCAAAGACTGCGCTTTTTTAGCAAGAGCAATATTTTTTTGTTGCTGTTCTGTAAGTTCTTTTTCTGTTTTTTTTTGTAGTTTGTTTTTTTTGTCTAATAAAAGCTCTAGACGTTTTCGCTGCTCTGCTTGATTTTGCAGTTTTGTCTTTAATGCCGTATATTCCGTAGTAATGGAATTACTCAAATTGGTCAACTCCTTGAGTTTCTGTGTTAAATCTCGTGTTTTCTCTTGCATCTGAGGAATAACAGTACCTAATAAAACAGAACTACGTATAGAAGCCAACGCGTCCTCTGGCTGTATCATAAGAGCAGGAGGCGGATTCAATCCCATACGTTCCAAAATTGCAAGAACTTCCGCAAATTCAGTGCGACGATTTTTTAAACTTTGATAGACTTGTACCCGCTCTTCTATCATTTTTTTAAGCTTTTCTTCCCTTTTAGCAATATCATCTGCTACTGTACGTTCTTCTTTAGCCGCCTTTATGAGTGCATCACTCAAAACACGTTGATCTTTTTTTAAATGCTCAACCTGATGCGTAAGAAAAGCAACACGCTCACGCGAAAGTGAAATGTTTTGGCGAATTTCTCCTAATTCTTTATGTGCTTCCGTACTCCTCATTGTATCTTCCGCATGCGATACAGAAAAGCAAAAAAACATACTCAAGAGCAAAATGACAAATATCACACACTCCCCATATAAATATAGCATCTTTCTATGAAGAAGCTTTTTCATTTGCCCAACCATGACACCTCATCGTATACATTAGAGATGCTTTAAATGGTGTCAGCTAAAACAATATTAATAAATATATAAATAAGTGCTAAAAATTGCACAAAAATATTAAAAACGGTGATACGGATGATTATTTTCGATCGTCACAGCGCGGTAAAGTTGTTCTGTAAGAAGAATACGTGCGATTTGATGTGGCCACGTCATCAAACCAAAAGATAAAAGAAAATCAGCATGCTTCCTTATTTGTTCATTATGTCCATCAGGTCCTCCCAAAGCAATGACGACATCTCGAACGCCTTTATCACGATAACACCTCAATTTTTCAGAAAAAGAAATTGAAGAAATCGATTCTCCACGCTCATCTAACACAATTAATCGACATTTTTCAGGTAAAAATTCAATAAGTCTTCTCCCCTCTTCCTCCATACGTTGACACGCTGTTTGAGCACGACTTTCTGGTATCTCTTGTAACTTTTTTAAATGAAAGCCTACAACTCCAGAAATTTTAGAAAAACGATCCAAATAATGCTGAACTAATTTTTGCTCCGCCCCACTTTTCATACGACCAACCGCAAAAATAGAAATTTGCATTTTAATGATCTCCGAAGAGAAGCAAAGCTGTATCGTTTAAATCCGGAGTCATCCATATTTTTTCTAAATTATAAAAAAGACGAATTTCTGGACGAAAAAGATGAATGATAATATCACCTGTATCAATCAATACCCAATCACCTCCAGCAAGCCCTTCTACACGCGCAAGCCCCTGCCCATTATTTTTCCAAGTATGTAATAAATGATCAGCAACAGAAGATACATGACGCTGCGAATTTGCTGAAGCTATGACCATATAATCAGCCAAAGATGACTTCCCCCGAATATCAATAGCAACAATATCTTCTGCTTTTGTATCTTCTAAGCTCTTGAGAATAACTTCAAGACTCTCTCTAACAGAAAAAACTTTTTTTTCTTTTGAAGGCATACTATCGTAAGAGTGTTTATGTGCAATATTTTTCAGATCAATATCCTTTCTTATCATTGTGGAATCTAAAAAGAGATTTCTCTAAAGAGAAGCAGAATCTTATGAAATGTTCAAGAAAAATCATTCTTTTTCAAACGCAGGTTTGTTGAAGATTGAAAAGATAAAGGTCCATGCAAATAAGTCCAAACTGGTGGCTTGATAAAAGGTAATCGCTTACTTTCTCTCTCATCCAAACGAAAACGACGATAAATATGTGCCATAGGAGAAGAAAGTGCCGACCGATTGCCTAAAGGACGATCAATAATCGCAATAGGAAGCATAGAAACGATATCATGCCATCGATACCAATGATGTATCGTCGTAAAACTATCTGCCCCCATAATCCATACAAAATTTACGCCACTGTAATGGGTAAGAATATGAAAAATTGTATCTATTGATACTTTGCTCCCTATAGCCTGTTCAAAACCTGTTAAGCGAATTTTCGGATGGTCAATAAGTTTAAAACTTAATTGCATTCTCTCCTCTAAAGAGAGCAACTGTGTACGATCCTTTAAAGGATTTCCTGGAGTGATCATCCACCATAACTGATCAAGATGCAAACGCCGAATGGCAATTTTTGCAACAAGAAGATGCCCTGCATGCGGTGGATTAAAGGAACCACCAAAAAGACCCACAACATTGGATCTTTCAACATGTGGCATACAATTTTTCCATGGAAAAAATGGTGTTCTCAAGCTCTAACCTGACCATTTCCTTTAACATGATATTGAAATGAAGTTAGCTGTTCAACACCTATCGGGCCACGTGCATGCATTTTTCCTGTTGCAATACCAATTTCCATTCCAAAACCAAATTCACCTCCATCAGCAAATTGTGTGGACGCATTGTGCAGCAAAATAGCTGAATCTAAATGATTAAAAAAATTCTTCACCACTTCCAAATCCTCAGCAATAATCGATTCCGTATGTCCTGATGAATAACGCTTGATATGAGAAATGGCTCCCTCAACACCCTCAACCGTTTTAACAGAAAGAATAGCATCAAGATATTCATGCGACCAATCTTCTTCAGAAGCTAATTTGACATCTGGCATAAGAAAAACAATATCTTCTGTAGCACGAATTTCACACCCCTTCTCCTGTAAAGCAGTTAAAACAGGAAGAAACTTTTTTAATGCCTGACTGTCAATGAGAACAGTCTCAACAGCACCGCATATCCCTGTCCGCCGCAACTTTGCATTTAAAACAATATTGCGTGCCATATCTAAATCTGCCGATTTATCAATATAAATATGACAAAGTCCCTCCAAATGAGCAAAAATTGGAACACGTGCATCAGACTGAACGCAGGCAACAAGGCTCTTTCCACCACGTGGTACGATCACATCAATCGCTCCATCCAATCCTTTGAGCATTTCCCCAACGGCAGCGCGATCTGTCGTTCCAACCATTTGAATAGCATCTTTGGGTAAACCAGAGCGCTCTAAACCTTGTACCAAAGCTACATGAAGAGCATGAGAAGAATGAAAGCTATCCGAACCACCACGCAAAATCGCAGCATTGCCTGCTTTTAAGCACAAAGAACTCGCATCAACTGTAACATTTGGACGACTTTCATAAATAATACCAATCACACCAAGAGGTGTTCGTACACGACTTATATGAAGCCCATTTGGACGTTTCCACGCGCTCATGACCTGTCCAACAGGATCAGATAAACGAGCAACTTGGCGAACACTGTCTATCATTGCACGTAAACGCAAGTCATCTAATTTTAGCCGATCAATCATTGCAGCTTTCAAATTATTCTGAGCAGCATTCTCTAAATCTTGACAATTCGCCCGTAAAATCTCATCTGACTGAGCCTCCAGACTTAAAGCGATCATTTCCAATGCATTGTTCTTTTGCTCAGAAGAAGCAACAGCCAACGCTGCAGCGGCATAGCGCGCTTTTTGTCCCATATCTTTCATTTGTTCTTCTAAAGTCATCGTATCATCCACTCTGCCAAAACAATAAAAACAAAAGTAACTTTTTTAAACAGAATTGGTCAAGCAACGTACAATCATATCATTACGATGCACCATAGCAGAGCGCACCTCATACCCAAGAATAGCTTCAATTTCTTCACTTTTATGTCCTATAATGCGTACAGCCTCATCTTTGTCATAGCTTACAAGTCCACGCGCAATCTCAACTCCATCTGTACCAACAATTGCAACCGTATCCCCACGCTGGAAATTTCCCTCAACGGCAATAACCCCTGCAGCTAATAACGATTTTCCTGTTTCAAGGGCCCTAATGGCTCCTTGATCAATCGTCAAAACACCAGATGGATCTAAATGACCAGAAATCCATGTTTTCCAAGCACTGACAGATTTCTTACTTGCCGCAAAAAAACTCTTGCGTTCACCTTTGTCAATTGCAGCAAGGGGATTCATACGCTTGCCTGAGGTGATAATCATCGCCGTTCCAGCAGCATTAGCGATTTTTCCGGCATCAAGCTTAGTCTTCATTCCTCCCCGTGAAAACTCTGAAGCAGCAACATCTGCCATTTTTTCGATATCATGCGTAATGGATGCAACAAAAGGTATAAATTCAGCCGTAGGATCACTATGGGGAGACTTTGTATAAAGGCCATCAATATCAGATAAAAGTATTAAAAGATCTGCCCTCACCATTGTTGCCACACGTGCAGCTAAACGATCATTATCACCATAACGAATTTCAGTTGTTGCAACAGTATCATTCTCATTAATAACAGGCACAGCTCCCAAATATAAAAGCATCTCAATCGTTGCACGTGCATTGAGATAACGCCTTCGCTCCTCCGTATCAAATAAAGTGAGCAAAATTTGGCCTGTTTTGAGCCCATGTTGAGCAAGCGCATCACCATAGGTTTTTGCTAACTCAATTTGCCCCAAAGCAGCACATGCCTGACTTTCTTCCAATTTCAAAACGCCCTTAGGAAGCTGTAGCAATGTCCTTCCTAAAGCAATAGCGCCTGAAGACACCAACAATATCTCTACGCCTTTTTTGTGCAATTCAACAACATCACTGATCAAGCTTTTAAGCCATTCAACCCGTAAACCTGTCTGAGGATCAACCAAAAGGGCAGATCCAATCTTGACCACAATACGTTTATAGTGTGTAAGTTTTTGCGATCCAACAGCCATCTCAATCAACCTTGCTATCCCCACTGATCTCCTCTTTGCGTGACATTTCAATAATATGTGCACCAGCCCGCAGCACATTTTCTAAACCTTCGCGGCTAACCGCAGAAAACATCATAACAGGTTGACCCGCAGCTCTTTGCAAAGCTTCTTGTTTCGTTTTACGCTCTTCAATTGTCAGAGTATCTATCTGGCTTAAAGCGACAATTTCAGTCTTATCACTTAGATTATTTCCATATGCCTCAAGTTCATGACGCACAATTTGATATGCTTTTGCTACATCTTCTTCTTGAGAAGAAATCAGATGAAGCAGTACGCGACAACGTTCTACATGTCCTAAAAAACGATCTCCAATTCCCACACCTTCATGCGCTCCTTCAATTAATCCTGGAATATCAGCCAAAACAAATTCACGACCATCAATACGTACAACACCAAGATGAGGATGTAGAGTGGTAAAAGGATAATCTGCAACTTTTGGTTTTGCAGCCGTTACAGAAGCTAAAAAAGTTGATTTTCCAGCATTAGGTAAACCAACAAGCCCAGCATCAGCAATTAATTTCAAGCGAAGCCATACTGCGCGCTCTTCTCCAGCCAAACCTGGATTTGCACGACGCGGTGCCCGATTTGTCGATGTTGTAAAATGAAGATTACCAAAACCGCCATTCCCTCCTTTTGCAAGACGATAGCGCTGTCCCACTTCCGTTAAATCACAGATTAACGTTGTATTATCTTCTTCAAAAATTTGCGTCCCAACCGGAACTTTAAGGATGACATCGTCACCCTTTTCACCCGTCATATTACGACCCTTGCCATGCCCCCCTGTTTTTGCTTTAAAATGCTGTTGGTAGCGATAATCAATCAGCGTGTTAAGCCCATCAACAACAAGAGCCCAAACATCACCACCCCGTCCTCCATTCCCCCCATCAGGTCCCCCAAATTCTATGAATTTTTCACGACGAAATGATACTGCTCCAGAACCTCCATTACCAGAACGAATATAAACCTTAGCTTGATCAAGAAATTTCATTGGAAGCACTCTCTGAGGAATCAATCTCTCTACCTCTATAGGCAATACATTAGTTTTACCAGTTTTTCATCATTGATAACAGAAAAACTGTCAATATCGCCGATAACTCTTTGAGAAAAAATCATCACATCTAAATAGGTTAAGTAAAGTTAAATCTTCTTAAAAGAAGGCGCTATTCTTGTATTTTTGTTTTTCCCTTAAATTCAAGTGCTAGAAGATAAAGCTCTACTGATTCTGATCGGCTTGCAGGCGGTTTAACATGATAGACTTTTTTAAAATGCTGTTTTAGTATCGTGAGAAGAGTGTTTTCTGCTCCTCCTTGAAAAGCCTTTGCTAAAAAATGTCCCCCAGGCTTAAGAACCGAAAGAGCAAAATCAGCCGCAACTTCACATAAATAAATCGTTCTTAAATGATCCGTCTGACGATGACCTGTTGTTGGCGCTGCCATATCAGAAAGAACCACATCCGGTTTTGTCCCTAAAGTTTCAATTAATTTCTGCGGTGCATCTGTATGCAAAAAATCCATTTCCAACATGGCAACTCTAGGCAATGGATCAACATGTAAATAATCAATACCAACAACGCTAGGATCTTCATCACTTGACCCTACTATACGCTCAGCCACCTGACACCATCCCCCAGGTGCTGCTCCTAGATCAATAACCTTTTGACCTTTTTTCAAAAACCTATAACGCTCATTAATTTCAATGAGTTTATAAGCCGCACGCGAACGATAACCATCTACTTTTGATTGATGGACATAAGGATCATTCAGATGCCTCTCTAACCATCGTCGTGATGAAGCTTTAATGGTTCCTGCTTTCTTTTTTACGCGCTGATATAATTCATGTGACCCTGAACCTCCGTAGCCACCCCTCGGTGTTTTTGTTGTTTTTTTCATCGTTATTCATTGTCTCCATATTTAATTCTCTAACGCTTTAAATCTCCGCTCTTTCTATGACGACACCATACCCCATCGCGTAACATCAGCTCTATCAAAATTCCTTCCCTTAATCCACGATCAGCAACTCTTAAACGCTGACTTGGCCAAACTTCCCGAATAACATCTAAAATTGCACAACCAGCTAAAACTAAATCTGCTCTCTCGCGCCCAATAAAAGGACTTACGACACGTTTTTCTATATCCCATGATAATAGGCGTTGTGTCATAAGAGTAATGTCTGCATCATTCATCCAAATGCCATCCACTTTTTTCCTATCATAACGCTCTAAATTAAGATACATTCCTGCTAAAGTCGTAACCGTACCGGAGGTTCCCAAAAGATGAAACTTCGAACCTTGCGCTAACTCTCCTAATTTATGACGATCTGAAAAATTATTTAATAACCCTCGCACATAGCTTTTCATTTTTTCAAAATCGTCTAAG
The DNA here is from genome assembly GCF_042194195.1 of Bartonella sp. MR30HLJHH. Lineage (NCBI taxonomy): Bacteria > Pseudomonadati > Pseudomonadota > Alphaproteobacteria > Hyphomicrobiales > Bartonellaceae > Bartonella > Bartonella sp. MR30HLJHH. The sequence goes on from NZ_JBHIMO010000004.1 coordinate 147,324, forward strand.
CTAATATCATTCCCTCCAAAACGTTCAGCAAGCGTAACAACACCAACAGGAAGAGAAGTCCAAGCAATAATTTGCCTAGCTAAACGAAAAGAACGCTTTTGAGAAACATCAAGTAGCACAATTTCTGATGATCCCCCTCCAATATCAAAAAGCACAATTGCGTCAGTATTTGGTTCAACAAGTGTACTACACCCTGTAACAGCAAAACGCGCTTCTGTTTGCCGATCAACAATTTCCAATTCAAGACCTGTCTCCTCCAAAACACGCTGAATAAAATGTCTACCATTTTCTGCAGAACGACAAGCTTCTGTTGCAATCAAGCGATAACGCTTAATATGCCTTTGTTTTAGCTTTAAATGACAAATCTTTAATGCTTCAATCGCACGATCCATAGCTCGTGTATTAAGAAAACCGTTATTTATTAAACCTTCTCCCAATCTTACAATACGAGAAAAAGCATCAACAACATGAAAATATCCAGGTTTACTGGGAGATGCGATAAGAAGACGACAATTATTCGTTCCGAGATCAAGTGCTGCATAAAGAGGTGGAGATTTTACTGGAGGGAACCGTCGAAGAAAAGGCGCTTTGAGTTTTTTTGTTTTTTGAGCACCTATCATTATCTGACTATGAAACTCAAAAGCTGTCTCAGATTGAATAAAAGCCTGTTTCTGTTCATAATGTTTTTTTCTCTGTTGTCTCTTTATATCAACAAAGACAGAGTATGCCTCTGTTCGTGACAATGCAGAACGATTATTTGTATTACTACCGCACTGATCATACAACTGATCTGCTTTGGTATCGTATATTTCTCCTCGCTTTAACTCTTTTGAACCATAGTTTAACGGGGTCATTTCTCTTATCCCTTGAGCGTTCCCCCAATAAATAAACGCGAAAACTCTTCTTCTCATTCCTAAATAAAGCAATAATGCAGCATCAAATGATAAATACAAGAAATCATTCTTTCTTTGCCTATCATTAAAATTTTCTACACTAGCATCATTCAGATTTTTGTATAATCTTTTGGTTGTTTCCGTGAAATCATGCTTCTCTTTATGAACTTAAAACTATAAATTAATCGTTTACGTTCGCATCAATTTTATAATTTTTTTTCTTTTCTTTATACCATTTACACGGAGCACACCTCTATTGTAACAAACCTACATTATCATACTATTTGCTGACTCTTAAGGTCACAACAACCTATACAATTAGTACGGTCTATAAAAAAAAATTCAATCTCGTTATCCACACACGAGCCTCGTTGTTGTATGCAATAAAATGGCTTTGATTATGCTGGAATAAAAGTTCCGTAGTACTACAAAATGCAATTACAATAGCTATTATTTTGTGAATACCAATTAAAACTATCGTTCAAAAAATTCTCTAGGATTATAAATTTATCTGAAAAATATTAATGCTTAATCAGACCGCTCTAAAAATCCATTTAAAGCTTTAAAAAAGAATTTAGCCTACTTATTATTATAAGGAAGCTATCTTTTTAGTTATTTTAAATCGAGTATTTCTAATCTTTTTTACTTCTAATAACTCACGAAATCACTCTTTAAGCTTTATGGAAAATGCTAACTTTATTTTCTATTACATATAAAGAACTTATTGTGACTTTATATTCATAAAACTCTCACTCTTTCCAATAAATCAGCTCGATGTCATATTATATAAAAATTCTTACTTATTTGACCTTATAATTTACACTCAAAAATATAATACAACGATTTATGAAAAAATGACTCTTTTTAAAAATACTCGATGGATTCTAAGGACGTAAAGAATTAAGTGCCGCATTTAACCCTTTAAATGGTACAGTAAAAGAAAATACCTTTCCTTCTTTAAGTTTATAGGAAATACGTACTTTATTGTCCTGCTCTATTTGTTTAGTCAAAACCGGACCTACAGGCGATTGTGCCAAACAAACGGTTTCATTGCATTGCGTATAATGAATAAGAACAGGTTTTTTAACACCTTTTACAAACATTTGAATCGGAACATTTATATCAGAATTTGGTAATGTTCGAAAAAGCATCACTGCTTGACCACTTGTCGTAGACACAAGAGACCAACTAAAAATGGTATTTCCTTCTTGATCATGAACAGTCTGTGTTACATTACATATACCTTGCTTATGTTTAAGCTTTTGTTTTTCGTCACAAATCAAAGTCCAGTCATAAAACTGCATAATAATTCGACGTGTTTCACCAGGTTCTCCCTTAGGTATCGATAAGTGCGGTGGATGCACTGTATAAATATTATTGTTCTCGTTAGCAAAGCTTTCGCTCTTGCCTATTAAGGCAAGAGCAAACAGAACCTTTACTAACATACTTCTCTTTTTTACAATAACAGCCATTTTTTCTATTATCATCTCAACCTCAGAGTAATTCCTGCACCTATCCCCCAGTGACCTCCAGCACTCGTAATAGATACATTCGAGCGAATATTTCCATCTTCAGATGTATAACCAGCCCCAATAGCAAATGCGGATTGACTGCGCCACAAACCACTACCAAATGAAACACTTAAAGATCCTGGTATATCATAGTAACGTAAGTTGGACACCGCTAAACCAATCGCTGCTGCTTGTCTTGCTTCTTTTCGGACATCCTCAACAGCATAATTTAACGTCTCAAACTTCATATCCGTATAGGATTTTGCCTCGTTAACGCCATTATTGACAAGACTATTGACTTGATCATCCGTATATTTCTTCGCATCTTCAAGAACCGTCTTCATCTGCTGTTC
>NZ_JBHIMO010000040.1:0-4529 GCF_042194195.1 Bartonella sp. MR30HLJHH
ATGTTGCGACAGCCCTTGCATTAAGACGGTTCATAAGAGCCATTTTTAGTCCTTTCTTATACAAATTTGATCCACACACTCATCCCACTTGTTATGTGCAAATGAGTGGTTTTAGTTGATTCAACATAAACAGGTTTGGAATGAAAGAATCTTGCGTTATTCGAGGGGCTAATTCAATATGAATAATGCTAGATTATCATTATAAATCAATATCTTGTACGATGATAGCAGTGCAGTCCGTAAAATCTTTTCTCATCTTCTTTTGATAGGATAACAAAGATGCTCTTGGAATACATCAATAGACTCAATCACTTTATACAAATATAACCTTGTTGAATTCTTTCGCTTCAACTCAGACATCTCTGTCACTCTAATTAAATCCAATCGACCACCAGAGTGTTTTTATCCTTTAAGTTCTTTTACTTTTAATCTGAATATATCGACCTCTTTCAAATCTTTTTATTGATTAATGTTTCAGAGGAATTGTATCTTTAGCACTTTATTTTCCGTTTATGTCTCCAACCACATAGGCCTGCACCTTGTTCATTATGTTTTAAATATCTCTCGCCAAATTTGGATTAATCACATTGATATCTTGTCGATTCAAATAAATTGGCAGCCATCCAATACAAGAAGTTCGTTCATTCGTCGCGTAGCCAGTTAGAAAGCTTAGTACGCATAGCAGTATCACTTTTCTTATTAATCTTCATTTTCTACCTTAAGCCGTGTTGTCCTATCTTGAAAGCTTCCTTTGTTTGCTTTTGCTTCTCAACTTGTTTCCCAAGAAAAAAGGCTTTCACTAAAGCTATAAGAAAAGTTGCTATGGTCACTGACGTCATTGTTAGATATTTTTTTATCCATAAGATTATAGGCGGTGTTCTTGAAAGCGTTTAGCAATGTATACCATAGCTGTACAAGCAGCTAAAACCATAATGCCTGCTAAAACCCATTGAACAGGACCATTTCCTGAAAAAAGCCCTCCAAGCCCTGAAAAAGAACCTATGATTGGTGCAAGAGCTTCTACTTTGCAAATACCTGTTACACCTTCTGATTCTACTACATGATAATTTGGGGCAACATGAGATCCTTTCGCCCATAATCCTGCTTCGGCTGCTCGGCGATTGACAAGACCTTGGATACGTTTTCCTCCTACTCTTGTCCATTTTTGCAATTCAGTTGGTACCACTTCATATGCACCTTTATTGAGCTTTTTTAAAAGTGTAGAATTGCAAAAGGCTGTTATTCCTACGTTATAGCAAAATGATACTAATGCCGCGAATTGTTCATTGTTTAAAGGAACGGTAACGGCTTTTTCAACAACGAGTTCACACTCTCTTAAATCCTGACAAAGGATTTTTTCAGCTTCTTTTTCCGTAATTTGCATGTCTTTGTGGACGCTTGGAGCACCAGCAGCATTTGTATGTCCATAACCAATTGTCCATACACCACCAGAATATTCATAAGCCGATAAACGTAAGCCTTCCAATTGCTTAATCAATGCAAGCCCTTCTTTTGATATTTTTCGCATTATTCTTACCTATAAAAAACCTACACAAAGCAGGATATGAATCGAAAACTTACATCTACTCATTTTTAAGAACAGAACAACGAAAGGGCATAATAAATTCAAAACCTCCATAGTGAGTTATGTTAAAACCCATATCGTTTTTGAACAAATATTATGCTAAACACCATTCATTTTGCAGCAATTGATCTCCATCTCAAGATAATAACTTTATAATAAATCCATTTATAATCAGATAGATTTTACTCATAAATTCTTACAGTTGATCCAGAACGATTTAGAAGAACTTTACTTAAAAAACTTCAATAATCCTGATGAAAAAAAACATTTTTTAACAAAAAAATAAGAGATATAATAAGTAATGAAATAATAGGTATTGATTTTCAAGTAATTGCATAACCCATAACTTACACCATAGAATTATTTTCATAAAAACAAAAAAACATTACAGTTGAATATTATAGATCTACAAATTATCTTAGAATCAACACAATATACACATAACGTATTATACATATTTAATCAAAAAATCTATAGTGAATTTAACTGTTATTTATTTTTTCCTCTAATTGCTTAATTTTCTTAAAAAATATCTTTATGAAGGATTTTAAATAAAATGTTATATAAAAACATAATCGATATTTTCTCCCTTTCTAGTAGTCTGTTTTCAACTAAAACAATATAGTAGTGGAGTATGTTCAATACATGGACCAATGATATTGGATAGTGTTGTAAAGAATATTGTATTGTAATAAACTTGAACGATGACTTCGGTTTCATATATTTTTTTCTATATGAATAACGCTTTCGTCTTTTTCATATGAAGCGTTTTATGGGGCATTTGGGGACAATGGTATCATCTTTGTCTGGTGTTGTATTGGCTGGTTTCCAGAAGCGTCTTAAACAAATCAATCAAGCTATTGAAATCTTTTTAGAGGCAATAGCACAAGGGATACAAAAGATTTTAACAAAAAGCCGCTTGAAGATATAGGAGGCTCTCTCTTCCTAGCATCCCCGCACATTTACATAACATAAAAAAGAGAAAGGCAATGAGATGATATTTGATGATGGAGATAGATATATAACGACACGTGAGTGTGCACAGCTTTTTAGTGTATCCACAACAACGATTCGCAATTGGGTGCTTCAGGGATTGTTTCCGGAGCCATATAAGCTAGGGAGAGCAGTGAGGTGGAGAAAAAAGAGATCTTAGCCTTCACTCTAAAGAAAAATAAGGAGCAAATAAGAACAAATTAGATAAAATTATATAAACTGTAGAAGGTGGTCTGAAAATGGCTATTTAAAGAAAAAATCTATATATTTCAATATATTGAAGGTATGAAATGGTGCCGCATGCCGGCAAGCAGGGGCTTAGCAACAAGATTCAAAGTATATAAAGATGTGTAAGGGCGTATTGATGTCTATAGCTTTTTATGATTCAATAAAAAAAGTAAGTATTAAAGAAAAAATCTCAAAGCAGAAATTAAAGGTGGTCTAAAAGGTGGACCAAAAAAGGTGGACGAGCAATGCTTGAAAAGGTGGACGAGAGGGGACGTTAAGTGAGGGCGATTCATCGGTTGTCAGCATCATTCGTAAAGACGTCTCCGCAGGGTAAATATTGTGACGGGGCAGGGCTATGGTTGAATGTTCGAAAAGACAATACACGCTCTTGGTTTTTCCGCTATACGCACCACAATAAGCGCCGTGAAATGGGACTTGGTCCTGTTACGAAACTCTCTTTAAAAGAAGCGCGTGAGCTTACAAGATATTATAGTGATATTCTTAAAGAAGGCAATGATCCTATTGTCTTTCGAGAACAGACTATTTTAAAACAGCAAAGCAATATTTTTCAAGAAATTGCAAAAGCGGCTTTTGAAAGCAAAAAAGCAGAGTTGAAAAATGAAGGTAAAAACGGTCGCTGGTTTTCTCCACTAGAGTTGCACGTGATTCCACACATAGGTAATTTACCTATAGAAAAATTAACAGCCAATATCATTCGCAATGTTCTCGCGCCCCTTTGGCATGAAAAAGCAGACACAGCGCGAAAAGCACTTAACCGTATCAATATTTGCTTGAAATATGCTGCGGCTCTTGGTTTAGATGTTGATTTACAGGCTTGTATGAAAGCACGCGCGCTTTTAGGAAAACCACGTGCGACATCAACAAATATTCCTGCTATGCCATGGCAAGAAGTGCCGGTTTTTTATCAAAGCTTGGATGATAAGATCCTTTCAAATTTAGCACTGAAGTTATTGATTTTGACAGGCGCACGGTCATATCCATTGCGCTATTTGCGCCTTGAACAAATAGATAAAAATATATGGACGATACCAAAAGAAAACATGAAAGGTATTGTAGGGAAAGTTTCAGACTTTCGCGTGCCACTAAGTGATGAAGCTTTGAGAGTTATTGAAAAAACTCTCCCCTTTGAAAAGAATGGTTTTCTCTTTTCTGGTCTTAGAGGCAACCCCATTTCTGATGCCACCATGGCAAAGTATATGAGAGTTTGTGGTTTGACTTATCGTCCCCATGGTTTTCGTTCAAGCTTACGGGATTGGATAGCAGAGACAACGTCAACACCATTTGAGATTGCCGAAACTGTTCTTGCACATACAGTTGGGAGTTCAGTGACGAAAGCCTACATGCGAACGGATTTTTTAGAGCAACGGCGTGTTCTTTTAGAGCTGTGGGCTTCATTTATAACAGGATAGAATTTTTACAATTACCTCTGCAGTGTTTTTGGCTATTTTGAAGAGAAATTTGATATGTCCAATTCTGTGAAAATAACAGTTTTAAATGTGTAAAGCTATTATTGATAGTCTCCATGAGACGAGTAAAATTAAGAAATCATTTTCTAAAAAATTTCGCGCGTCTCAGAGTATGTTTAGAGTCGGATATTTGGTTTTTGTGTAAAAATACTTACAAACGCATCCATAATACGTGAAAAATCAAGCGCTAATAAGAGTATAATGAGTACAATCCATTTCGTATAACGAGACATCAC
>NZ_JBHIMO010000041.1:0-4417 GCF_042194195.1 Bartonella sp. MR30HLJHH
TGCAATGTGTTGATCTTTATCGTAGGCAACTAATAAAATTTCATTGGAATTTATAAGAATTGGCTTATCCATAATTTCCCCTCCCTAACGCCTAATAGCGATTGTTTGTGTCAATGTAATTTAATCTACACCAGATCGGCTTTTGCTTCTTCGTGATATGTTGTTATAGAGGAGTATACCGTAAAGGATTATTATAGTCAAGTCATTTTATGCTAAAATGGTTTTTTTTATAAATGAACTTTAATATTTATTACGAATCGGTTTGGGTATTATAGCGTTCAGTGTAGAGGCATGATACTTCCTAGTATCCCGTAAAAAAATAAATCAGTTAGCTGTATTTGAAATTTATATGCAGGAAAAATTGGGGCAGTGTGCAGATAGAGCCAATCGATGGGTAGATAACGCCGTAGTTTTTTTATAAAAACTGCGGACGAACAAAAAAACCCCGCTTCAGCGGGGCATACATAGGTTGTTAGAATATCTTATAAATATTTTTTTGCTGTTTCTCTTATTCTGTCTGCAAAATCATAAATATTATCTAGCGTTTCAATACCGACTTTTTCATCAATATCAGTGTCGAAAAGGGCTAGTTGCTTACGTTTTCTGTTAAAGTGCAGTCGAACCAAGGGCTTTCTGTTATTATTGTCAATTAAAATGGCGCAGTACGACTTTGCATCTCTGATAACAATACGGTCGGCAGAAATAACTTCACGCGCAATTGCCTTGACAATCATGAAGCCTTCAACTTCCTCTTCGGTCGTTATTATGGCATGTTCATTACCAATAGATGTAGCAATATTATCTTGCTTGTCGGTTTCAGTTGTTGTTTGTAAAGCGCTAGAAAGCCGACTTTTTACCGCATCAGATATTACTTCGCGAAACGCATTTTTAGTAACACCTGTGAGCATTTCTAAGACATTAGCAGTCAGGCGCCCTTCATAAACATCCGCACAAGCAACACGAACAAAACCTTCGGACGGATTTTCTATTTCTTTTTGGATGTTTTGTTTTATTCCAGATACATATTTGAGCTGCTCGGCTGTCACCAATATATTTTCAATATTAAATGCTGAGCGTTCAAACTTTTTAAGCTCTGTAAGTACCACAGTATTGTATTCTATTACATCAAAAGTAAGGAATGGCCTATTATCGAGCTTGTTTGCAGCATCAAGATCTGTGTAAAAATGAAAAAATCGACCATTTGTCAAAATCGCGAATTTAGCATTCGTTACACTAAAGTATCGATATAATTGACTTAAATGCTTTGAACTCAATTCGCAAGATATCGGTTTGCACTCAAAAAGAATACGTATCTCACCGTCTATACGGATAGCATAGTCAACTTTTTCACCTTTTTTACCAACGGCATCAGCAGTAAACTCGGGAATGACTTCAAGTGGATCGAAAATATCATACCCAAGTGCGCGCAGAAAGGGTAAAACAACCGCTGTTTTGACCGCTTCTTCAGTTAACATAGTATCTGAATGATTTTTGACTTTATCAGCTATTATTTTTAAGCTCTCGTCTACTGTCCCCATTCCCGCTTCTCCTTTGTTTTCAGGGTTTTCTTAAAATCCAAAGAACTTTCCCAACTACACGAATCTCCTCTCCATCAGTTGCCCCATTTATTTTGATAGGTTCTTGATGATTGGGTTCAGTACTTTCAGGCCATAGTTCAAATCCACTAATAGTTTGACGTATACGTTTAGCTGTACGCTCAATCATTTGACCATTGAATCGGCTGCGTTCAACTATCACGAGATCGTTAGGTTCCACATTAATGCCGGCTTTTATTATGTCTACGCAAATAAGTTGATCACCATCACGAGCAATTTTGTTAAGGCAGTTGCCCTCGATTTTTAAAGCAAATTGAAAGTGAGCTGGGTATTTCGAGGTGCTGGGTACATATTCTATGTCATCAAATCCAAAATCCATATCTTCGACCGACATCCACGAGCTAGCAGCAACTTTTCCTATCACCGGTATCATTCCAATAGCATTAGATATGGGATGTATTTCCTCGTTTTCTGGGAAAAGAAGATTAAATGGCTTTACACCAAGATGTGGTGCTAACTTTTCCGCCCACTCTTTGGTTAATTTTCGCTCACCTTTTTCAAGCCGTTTTATTTGAGGTTGCGTGGTACCAGCTTTTTCAGCCAATTTCACCTGTGTGAGTCCCAAATCTTTCCTCAATTTTTTAATTATATGCATGCTCTAAACCTTACACCAAGACTGCTTATTTAACAAAGTCCATAAAGGTATTTTTTATTGACTAAAGAAGTCCTTTATGGTATTTATTTGAATTATGGAAAAATTGAAATCATATCTCACACGAAATAAACTATCTCAAGCCGAATTTGGGAAGCAAGTTGGCGTAGCACAGAGTACGATTAACAGGTATTTACGCGGCTTGCGGTTTCCTGAGCCTGAAATTGTCTTAAAGATTGAAAAGACAACCAATGGTATTGTTCGTCCCGTTGACTGGTATGTCGATTTATACCCACGCCCCTCTCTTGAAGAGGTAGGCGTGCCACTGACTACAGCTGATAACAAACACCCACAGCATAATTCACACTCTTAAAAAGAAAGATCAGAGATGATAGATGTCCCACAAATCTCCATAAGCAAAGTTCAGTTGATTGATCTTGTTAATAAGATTGGACAGGAAACCATATATTATGGTCTCCGTTCGCCTCAAGATGCATGTTTTGAAATAAGGATAGATCCCTCATCAACAGGTTTTCTTGTCTATATGCTGCATAGTATCTTTGCGCGTGATAATAGAAAATATTTTCCGTTATTTCCGTACGATGATTTTAATCAATGGTTTTTATCTGTGTTTACGCAAGCTTTCACAACTTGGTTTGATAATTATTTTTCTCAAGAGTTTTCATCTTTTTATCGCTTAAATGAGCTGATCTTGTTTACAGCCTTAGTCAAAAATAAGCTTGATATCTTAAGGAATGACCTCATCGAAAAAAGAAAAGAAGAAATCAAATTAATAAATGATGCATGCAGTGTGTGTCTGAATCTGAGTTAATCCAATTTTTTAAAACTTATAACTACGCGCTCTGTCATAGCACACATAAAAATACGTAGAGCCTTAAGGGGGGATTATGATCACTAACGCACAAACCATTTTATGTCTTGATCTAGGGACCAAGACAGGCTGGGCGATATGCGGTGCTGATGGTCACATAACAAGCGATACAGAAGATTTTCAATCACGCCGTTTTGAAGGCGGTGGTATGCGTTATTTACGCTTTAAACGGTGGCTTACTGAACTAAAGAGATCTGTTGATGAAATTGACGCGGTGTATTTTGAAGAGGTGCGCCGGCATGTGGGTACAGACGCTTCTCATATTTATGGGGGCTTTCTAGCAACCTTAACAGCGTGGTGTGAACATCATCAGATACCATATGAAGGCATTCCTGTTGGCACAATTAAGAAGGCAACAACAGGAAAAGGCAACGCCTCAAAAGAAGAAATGATTAAGGCGGTATGTGCAAAAGGACATGTACCTAAAGACGACAACGAAGCAGATGCTTTAGCAATTTTATATTTGATGAAAGAAGGGGATATACATGTCCAGTAAAATACCATGGACGAGACTGTTTGCCGATAAATGGGCGGTGGTCGTCGATTATTTACCTCCTGTAGAAGGTAATATCTATATGAGATTGCGATTTCGCATGCTTCGTACTGGTGAACCTCTTTTTTGTAACATTAAAGTTTTGTCTCATTACACTGGTTATTCAGTAAAGAAATTTGAGACAGCTTTGAATGTTTTGCTAGAAGAAGGATATATTATTCGTTTAGCAGATGGTCGTTTATGGAATCTCGATGTTGAAGAAGAATTAAAAAATTGCAATGAGAATTTAAATAAACTTTCAGAAAAAGCTATAAAAGCTGCGAATACTAAGAGAAAAAAACATATATAATAAAAAAACTAATACTATCGTATTAGCAAAAAAAGAAATTGGTTCTGAAAATTTAGAAACAAACGAACAGGTTCATGAGCCAACAGAGGTTGCTGCTGTTGAGACCACATCAGAGCAAATCACAACGGGTGTAGACAACCAACCTCCCATTCACGAGCAAGAGAACGTTCCCAAAAAAGCAAAACGAGCGCAAGCTAATCGCGGTTGTCGATTGCCAGATGATTTCAAACCTAATTTGCAATACGCAATCGATAAAGGCTTAACCCATGATGAGGCGCTGTTAGAAGTCGAACGGTTCAGAAATTTTTGGCTGGCAAAATCCGGAGCAAGTGCAAACAAAACAGATTGGCCGGCGACATGGCGAAACTGGATTATACATCCAGAGTATGGAGCGCTATCCAAGAAACAAACACAAACACTTAGAGGTTATCATGGAAAATTCACTCAGAAAACTTTCACAGAACAGCTTGCAGAA
>NZ_JBHIMO010000042.1:0-4221 GCF_042194195.1 Bartonella sp. MR30HLJHH
GCAGGCGTGTTCTCAGGGGAAAAGTTGAAATCACGCATATTGAAAACATTGTCACCAGCTGCCGTCTTTGCTGCTTTAATCAACGCAACAAAGCTTTCCCTTATCGTTTCTCTCGGATGCATGAGTGTTCCTGTTATTTAACATTTATCCTTTTCTTTATATTGGTATCGTGTTATGATACGTAAAAGAACGAATAAAGGTGATTTGGTGATTGAATCTTTTGCGGATAAGCGGTGTAAAGATCTTTTAGAAGGCAATCCGCCCAGAGGCTTTCCCACCACTCTAGTGCGTATAGCCCAAAGAAAATTGTTTATGCTCGATAAAGCAGTTGATCTCAAAGATTTGCGCAGTCCTCCGGGAAATCGTCTAGAAGCATTGAAAGGAGAGCGTAAAGGTCAATATTCTATCCGTATTAATGACCAGTTTCGTATTTGTTTTGAATGGCGCTCTAATGGCGCCTATGAAGTTGAAATCGTAGATTATCATTGATCTGTAGGAGGTCGAGATGAAAAATTATATTGCTATTCATCCCGGAGAAATTTTACGAGAGGAATATTTAAAAGAATATGCTCTCTCTGCTTATGCTCTTGCAAAAGCATTAAATGTTCCACGCACGAGAATAGAACGTATTGTTGCTGAAAATAGTCCAGTGACTCCCGATACAGCTCTCAGATTAGCCTATTTTTTTGATACTACTGCTGAATTTTGGCTTAACATGCAAGCTGCTTATGACGTTAGTATATTACAAACTGAAAAAGCAGACGAATTTGCCAAAATCAATAAATTTGAATGTAGGGTTTAACCACTCCCTACCTTTAACGATAGGGAGGGGAGTTGTGTTTTTAATTAAGCAACCTTTTTAATGGGGCTCTCTAAATCTGGTTCATAAGTTCGCAACAAAGAATCCATACGATGTGGAAGTTCTGAAGCTCCAAAATCTGTCAAAATTGCCAAGATTTTTGTAATATTGGGCACGTCATCTTGAAGCTTTAAAACCAGAGCATCTACGACCGATTCCATTACCTCAACTATAGCATTGCAGTCCTTATCTCCAATGCCTCGATGATTAGAAAGCTTAAACAATGCCATCCATAAATCGCACAAAAAATCGACACTGCTATTCATTGCACACCCCCAAAGATTTGTTCTCTCAAACATGCCAATCCTCTAGATGTGATTTTCGTTGAAGGGAGCACCTTTTCTGTACCATCCGGTCTTTGAATGGTAATAGCAGGGCAATCCATGAATCCTTTCTTGATCTTGTCCTGATAAGGTAACAGAGGCGCCCCTGGAGCCCGTCGATAAACCCAATCATGTTTACGCAAGTAATCCGTTAAGTCCTTTGGTCGTACCTCTAACATCTTTGCTGCTTCAATAAGACCAAACAAACCATCAGAACGCTTTAAACCTTCCAAAGCTTTTGCTTTTGGTGCTAATTCTGCAATAACATGATCTTTTTGCTCTATTTGACTTTGTAAGTGATTTAAAACACCAAGCAATGCTTCCGGTTTGGAGTAATCAACTTGTGGTGTTGCTACTTGTTTCAAAAGTCGTTCACATTTGATAAAGTATTGACGCGCTTCATGCCCTTTATCATTACGCTCTATCATTGAAAGATGTTTAGCCATGTCTAATGTAATGTGGTATTCTTTTACCTTTCCACCGTTTTCTAAATTTTTAGAAAGCGTTATAAAGTTTATATTTTCCAGAAATTTACATTCTTTAATGCGATTTTTAATCCAGTCTGCAAACTTTGATGTAATTTCCAAAAATGCATGTAACTCACGTGCATTCACAGTTTGAACAGTCTCTTGATCAATGACCTGTTTTGATATTTCTATAAGTGTGTTCATGAGAACTCCTTGGTAATAGACGTTTTTGATTGACACTCTTTAAAAAGTGCCGGGTGCTCAAAAACACGGTACCAAGTCCGTCGTTACGCTTTTCCCGCAAGGGTATTGTATAGCGTAACCACACCCGACAATATCATTATATGCGTGTAACACACAATGAGTCAAAGCCTTTAATGTGCGGAAAATAAACTATCTCGGTAGCTCGCCCGCTTGGTATTTAAGGTGTTTTTGAGGCACCTGATTCGATTATTCATACTCCTGTCACAATGTCAATAAGTAATATTACATTTTTCTAAATTATATTAAGTATGTCTTTACTTTATTTGTCGACTCACTTTAAATTTCCGCTTTACTTTTTTATTTATAGCGGAGGGGGAGGTAATGCTGGATACCCTTGATACAATTGCAATGATCGTGTGCTTGTTATCATTGCCAATGATGATTGTCGGACTCGTTTTAGTATGTATAAAGAAATGGCGGAAAAACGGACTGAAAACTCTTGGTATTGGAGCTTTATTATTTATCGGCTCTGCGATAGTAGGTGCTTCTGTACACAAAGACAAACCAAATCAAATTACACACAATAATGAAATTGTTGCCTCCTCCTCGACTTCGTCAATAGATGTTGCTACTCAAAACGAAAGCGTGACTCAGGTACCAGCTGAGGATACTGATAAGCAAATTACCCCCACTCAAGTTAACAAACCAGACAAAGATGATGGATTAGGCTTTTGGGGATGGGGGTTGTTAATAATCCTCACTTTTTCTGCTGGTTCCGCTTTATATAATTATTGTCTATACAGACGCAAAAAACATTTTGAACAACAAGTTGCGATGTTACAACCAGATATCCCTCCCTTTAATTTTTCCGAAGCATGTGAAATGTTTCAAGAACTTGATGCAAGTGAATATGATTATCGTCTAGCACCTAATGAAAAACTGTTGGGAGTTCAAGAATATGCTAATTTTGTTGGTAAACGTAGAGTAAATAAAATAGAACAAATGGTAGTTGTAGCACGTGGGCGTCTTTTGGTAACCGATCAAGCTATTGTGTTTGAAAGCTCTGAAAAGAATGAACGAACTACTTGGACGCGAATTGCATCAGTAGACATCACATATGAGGGATGTCGGGTTAATCGCCGCTCTGGTATACCATGGAACTACAAATTCACCGCTACTCCCCAATTTGCTGCAGTGGTTAGGGCTCTTGGGCAGCCTTATTGATTTTTAAACACACCAAATAAAGATGCCTCATTGTTTTATCTCCCGCAAGATAAGCTTATACATACCGGATTCAGAGGCTTGGACATCTGTGATCACGAAGTGCTCTTGAGAAGAGGGAGCTTTGCTGTTTTCAGGGGAAATGATTACAACATTATCTTCAGGTTTTGGTGGTAATCCTCCAATGTCATTGATGCAAAGATCAAGTTCCTTTCTTGCAATTGTGGTGGGGATTCTGCCACCGGCGTCCGATTCTGAATGCTTAATGCCGTAAATCGCTGTGATACGAAAAGATTGCTGGTTGTCCTTTCGCGTGTAGATGATGGGCTGCCCAAAAGTGTTGCGTACATCTTTAACCATTTTGTTTAGCAGCCCGTGCCATCGCATATTATTTCGCTCCAATCACTGCTTTAAACAGCATTTCTGGGCGTGTGCAAATGTAAAGCGGATAGCTGTAGACCTCCGGTTTTACCCATGCATTACGGTCGTGATCAATGATCAGCATGGTGTAGAGAGGTTTTCCAACGGTGTTGGCAAAATCCAAGCTTTCACCAGGAGCAAAGGTTTTTTGGAAGACACCAGGCGCATCAACAGGGAAGAATTGACATTCATCAGGCTTAATGCCTATGGCGCGCTTTGTTCCAGCCTTCGCACCCACATTATAGTTGTGAATACTCCGGTAATTAATGAAAGTGACACCAGCAAAGTCAAAACTGCCAAAGCTCCCCGAGCCAAGAGCGCTTGGTGTTGCAACACCTCCGGCGCTATTGAGTGTCTGTGCTAAGGCTGTGTTTAAATAGGTCTCACGAATTGTTTTATGGTTTTTCAACTTGGAAAAGAATTCATTTCCACAAAGCCCAATAATGCGTGAACGATCAGAAAATGCTCCTTTTGAAGCCTCAATCATCCTCATAATGACTTGGTCAACATTGTCAGCAACATTGGTTGTTTCTGTATTTAGTTTAAAGTCAATGGGCTTTGGTGGTGTGATTTCCCATTCTTTGTACCAATCGACAATCACGGAGCCATCAGCATCAAGGACAACACCTTGAACAGCGCCAAGCTGCATATTTTCCCATGTCAATTCGATTTCAGAAATCAGTTTCTTTTGTTTTCTGGCAATATATTTCATTGCTGTCTCTAACTG